>QWQJ01000167.1 GCA_003670865.1 Planctomycetota bacterium
CAGCTCCTCCAGCTGTAATCTGTTTTTTTGATTCTTGACGATCTGTCGATGAGTCTGCTTCCATCAGCAACTGTGTCTATTTTCCCCCGTCCCTGCGAAAGAGAGCTCTTGTCATGATCGCTTCACAGTTTATTAAAGCTTTTTCATCTGCTGGCCTCGTGACCGCACTGTTCGTCCCAACCCTCGTTGGCAATCTGCCGACAGCCCGGGCGGCCTCGTATTACATCAGCCAGTCGACTGGTAACGACAACTCCGACGGATTGTCCGCTGAAAAACCCTGGAAGACGCTTGCCAAGGCCTCCATTGACTACCAACCGGGCGACGAAATCCTGCTCAAGTGCGGCGATACCTGGGACGAAGAACTCCGCCCGCTAGGCGAAGGCACTGCTGCCAAGCCAATCACAATCAGCTCGTACGGGAAAGGCAACAAGCCGATCATCGACCGCCAAGATTTCAAGCAGGATCGCAGCGGCATCCGCTTGTCTGATCAAGGCGGCTTTAAAATTGTCGGCTTGGAATTCAATCGCTGCATGACGGGAATCTATGGCGAATATTCATCCGGCTGCCCAACCAAAAAATTTATCTGGATTGAAGACTGCTATTTCCACGACTCTCTTCTCTACCAACATTACGAAGACTACCCCAAGCACAAGATCGGGTTGGGCGTCTGTTTTTTCTCCTTCGAACTCAAAAACAAGATCGTCCTCAGCGACATCACCGTCAAGAATTGCGTCTTCCGTCGGTTGGCTTCGGGCTTCTGGACCAACAGCCCCGATAACTTTAATAAGAATGCTTCGTTTATCTATAACTTCGGCAATCTGACATTTGAAGATTGCCTCTTTGAAGAGGGCTATCAGTGGCAATTGGGAATCCGCGGCGTTGACGGCGGCGTGGTTCGTAACTGTGTTACCCACGACATTGGCCGGGGCTTCCGCTCGTTCAATGGCGTGGCTGGTGGCATGTTTTTTCGCTGCAAGGACTGGATCATGGAAGACAGCGAATGGAGCTACGTCGACATTGGTCAGGGGAGCGGCGATGGTGAGACCTTTGACTTTGAGGGTAACTGCGACAACATCACAATGCGTGATTGCTTATTTCACGACTCCGACGGCCCTGGCTTTTTAATGTGTTGCTATGCCTCTGATGGCAACCCCAACAAGGGCATACGTATGGAAAATTGCGTGCTCAACGGCAAATCCAAGCGACCCATCGGACTGCCGAGATGTGAGATCGTCAATACGACCGACTGGACCGAATCGAATTGGAAAGAATGCCGATTCTATGTGTCGCCTGGTGAGGTTTTGATGCGGGTGATGGACCCAGAAAAAGACAAGCGGACATCGTTTGAAAATTGCTTTTTTAAGGATCTCACGCAAGCCTGCCAGTCGGCCAAAATCCCCGCTAAGCAAACTCTTTCCACACAAGGAAAAGCACCTGCCGGGGGTAAGGCTGCCGGGGGTAAGGCTGCCGAAAATACGACTGACGATCAATGGTTCCAACTCGAGTTCAGCAAGCCCACCAAGATCAACGAATTTAAGTTGAAAGAGGATGCAAAATCGGCCGTGACTCGCTACATCATCGAGTGCTGGGACGAGAAAAAGTCAAAGTGGATTGGCTGCTTTAATGGTCGCAATATCGGCCCCGACTTCATGGCGCCGATTGTTGAGCGAACGACCCGTAAAGCTCGCTTGCGGGTTTTACAGACGGCCAGTGGCGAACCAGCGGCCATCGACGCTTTTGAAGCTCATCACGATAGCTTGGGCGACACGTTTGATGTGCCTCGCGGCCAAGCCTCACCGCCGCGTGTTGGCAAGTAAACAAACAGGTCTGATTTTAACCCCACCGTACTTACGGCGTGGGGGCATCGATCGATTTTAAAAGTCGAAAGAGATCGCTGTCGGTCGTCAGAATCAGCGTTGTGTCGCGGCCCAGCGTGGCCTTATAGGTCTCGAGCGTTTTAACAAACCGGTAAAAGTCGGCTGCCTTGGGGCTCGCGGTGTAGGCTGCGGCATAGATCTCTGAGGCCTTAGCGTCGGCAACGCCCTTAATCTCCTCCAGTTTTCGGTATGCATCGGATTCAATCCGCTGCAAATCCTTTTCCTTGCGGCCGGCAATCTTGGCCGCCTCGCCAGCCCCTTCCGATCGAAAACGCTCGGCAATCTGCATCCGCTCAGATGTCATGCGGTCATAGATTTTTTCGATCACACCACTTTTATAGTTAAGCCGTTTGACGCGGACATCCAATAATTCGATTCCCCAGATGTGTACCTTTGGCGAGGCCGCTTGCAGAATCTCTCGTTCCAGTTCTTTGCGTCCAAACTGAATCGGCGGCAGCACGCCTGCTGTGGCTGCCGCCTCCGCCAGGGTCGTGTCTTGCTCCGGCTTGCGTGCTTTGTCGGACCGAACAACCTCAATCAGGTCGTGCCGAGCAATGACATTGCGGGTTTCGCTGCCGATGATGTCGTCCAGACGCGACAGGGCGCTGCGTTCGTCCCGTAGGCTCTGGAAGTATTTGAGCGGGTCGGCTATTCGCCAGCGGGCAAACGTGTCAACAACGACATAGAGTTTGTCGCGCGTCGTCATCTCGCTGGGACTGCCGTCCCATTCGAGAATCCTTCGCTCAAATCGGTTTGCCTGCTGAATCAGCGGTAGTTTAAAGTGCAGTCCAGCCTCGGAGCGAGCATTCGACGTATTGATCGGCCCACCCACCGGCCGACCAAATTGCGTGATGATCACCTGCTCAGTCTGGTCGACTGTATAGGCACTACTGAAAAGAAAAATGCCTAGGGCGACGGCCGCCAAGCCGCCCAGAGGGGAAAAGAGACCGTCAGCAATACGGCGGGAGATGTGCAGCAGCGGATGATTGATGGGGAGGCTCGTCATTTCTTTTTCGGTAGGGATGTTTCTGGGGTGGCATCGAGTTGTCTGAGATTCATGAGGGGCAAAAATTGGCGGGCACCTTCGTCGAGGATGATCTTGCCGCCAAGTTGAGGGATCACTTCTGCTAGCGTTTCCAAATAAAGCCGCTGCCGGGTAATTTCGGGAGCTTTTTCATACTGCTCTAGGAGCGACCGAAATCGAGCCACATCTCCCTCGGCTTCGTTGACTCTCTTAAGCGCGTAGCCTTCTGCCGAACTCACTCGCATCTGAGCTTCACCACTCGCGCGGGGCACGACCTTGTTGTATTCCCCGTTTGCCTGATTGATCATCTGCTCACGCTCCTGCTGAGCGCGATTGACCTCTTCGAATGATTTTTGCACGAATGTTGGCGGATGCACATTCTTGAGTTGCACCTGCTGGACGCGGAGACCCATTTCGAGTTCCTGCACGAGGGCCGTCAGGTTTGTCATGGCGTCGTTTTCAATTCCCTGTCGGCCAATCGTCAAAACTTCGTCAACCGTGCGATCACCTACGACCTCACGCATGACACTTTCGGCTAAGTCTCGCATCGTTGGGCCCGGCTCGCGTAGATTAAAAAGATACTTTTCTGGATCGCTGATTTCATACTGCGCGACCCACTCCACATGGGCGGCATTGAGATCGCCCGTCACCATGTCGCTCTCGCGTTCCTGTTCGTTGGACGCCTGATCGGGGTTTGTGATGCCAGGCGATCCAAATCCAAACTCCATTTTTAATTGCCGTTTGACTGGCAGGATCGTGACCCGGTCGATACCCAGGGGGAGTTTGAACCGCAGGCCTGGATTGGCCGTGCCGACGTACCGGCCAAAGCGTTGCACCACGCCGATGCTTTCGGGGCCCACCGTGTAGACACTGCCAGAGACAGCCGAGAAGAGCAAAAATGCAAGCCCTCCAAGCACGGCTAGCGAAAGGCCCGGGCCGTTTGGAATTTTTGAAAACCATTTCTGGAAATCGGAAAATTGACGAAAATCTGGATATTGCGGGGCAGGAGGCATTAAAACTCGTAACCCAAAGGCGGTTTGTTAAAAAGGGTTGGTTGGGCGGTATGAATCGCTTGGGTCGACTCTAGTCCCAAACTATACCCCACGAAAGCGTTGCCGGGTTTTTTCAACGAGCTACGAGTTGTGGTATCCCAAAAACCTTCAAACTAAGCGGCGAGAAAAGGCGAAATCATAGGGAGAAAACGTCGTGGCGGGCTTGTGCCGTACGAACCGCCACCTTCCCTTTGCTATTCCTACGGGCTTTTTGAAAATCTGGGTAATGGGTCGCTGGGTATAATTTTGTTCCCGTAGCATGGCGCAGCGTAAAGATGAGCTCAAAGGGCTCGCTCTGTAGGGCAGTATAGGATTGGGATCATGTTGAGAATGACGCACGCATGGCCACGCTTTCTCGCCGCTTGCCGACACTGGAACGGATGGGGACACGGGCGAGGAATTGTTGCTTTCGCCCTGCTTTCGGCTGCTATTCCAACGGCAATCGCTGCCGATGCCCCAGCCACCCAACCGCCCGACTTTGCCCGCGACGTACGTTCGATCCTTTCCAATCGCTGCTTTAAGTGCCATGGCCCCGACGCAGGCCACCGCGAGGCTGGGCTGCGTTTTGACCGCCGCGAAGAAGCCATCAAAGAACTCGAAAGCGGCCACCGAGGAATTGTGCCGGGGCATCCCGCTGACAGCGAAATGATTGCCCGCATCAACAGTACCGATTCTGATGTGGTCATGCCGCCCCCCTCCACCATGGTGCCACTGAGCGATTCAGAAAAAGCCACGCTAGCACGATGGGTTGCCGACGGTGCGGAGTATCAGCCCCACTGGGCGTTCCTGCCGCCTCTGTGCCCGACGGTTCCTGATGTTCACAACAAACACGGCTTAGCGACCCAAACCAAAGCCCACTCGCCCTCCGACTGGGGCTCTAACGCGATTGATCAGTTCATTTTGGCCCGACTCCAAAAAGAGGGCCTCGCACCAGCAGCCAAAGCCGATCCCGAAGCGCTCTGCCGGCGGGTGCATCTGGATTTGATCGGACTCCCTCCGAGCCCAGCTGAATTGGAGTCGTTCGTAGCTGATCCAGACAAAAATGCGTATGAGAAACTTGTTGAAAAACTGCTGGCGAGTCCTCGCTACGGCGAACGGTGGGCGCGTCGCTGGCTCGATCTGGCCCGCTATGCCGACACCAACGGCTATGAAAAAGATCGTGAACGCTCAATCTGGATGTATCGAGATTGGGTCATCCGGGCCATGAATGAGGACATGCCATTTGATCAATTCACGATCCGGCAGTTGGCCGGTGACTTGCTTCCACAAGCCACAACTGATGACATCATTGCCACCGGCTTTCACCGTAACACGATGATCAACGAGGAGGGGGGCATTGATCCGCTTGAGTTTCGCTATCTGGCGATGGTCGATCGGGTAGCCACGACAGGCACAACATGGCTGGGCCTGACGACCGGTTGCGCGCAGTGTCACACGCATAAGTTTGATCCCATTGAGCACACCGACTATTTCTCACTGATGGCACTGCTCGACAATGTCGACGAACCGGTCTGGGTGATACCCTCGGCCCAGCGGAGCCAGCAGATTTTAAAGACTGGTGCAAAGATCGAAGAACTCTGGACTCAGTTACCTAGTCAGTGGCCCGTACCCCCGCCGAAGCCCGATGCTCAACAGTCCGCCGCAGCGGCAGGCGAACCAACCCCCGACTCCATCGATGCAAAGAGATCGCTGGCCATGGCTACTCGTTTTGACGCTTGGAATCGCCAGGAATCGGCGCTCGCGATCGACTGGAAAGTGTTCCCGCCAGCTCACATCCAGACTAACGGCACGCATCTGGTCGTGCGGAAGGATGGCTCGATTTTAGGCAGCGGCGACACCACCAAGAGCGATCTCTACGAGATCACGCTGCCAGTGAGTGATCGGCCACTGCACGCTCTGCGGCTGGAAGTGCTGCCAGACGAAAGCCTGCCCGGCGGAGGCCCAGGGCTTTGCTGGTACGAGGGGGAGGACGGAGATTTTTTGCTCTCTGAAATCGAGGTGATGCTGGCTGCGGCAGACGGTTCTGCAAGCCGCTCAGTCACGATTGTTAAGGCGACCGAATCTTATGCGGAAGGAAAAAATAATGCGGCGGCCGCCATCGATGGAAATATGACCAGTGGTTGGAGCACCAACGGATCGCTCGGCCGGTCACATGCCGCCACGTTTCAATTTGCTGAACCTGTTGTGCCAGGCACACCTCTTTTGATCCGGCTGCGGTTTGAACGCTACTTCGCCTGTTCGCTCGGCTGCTTTCGTCTCAGCGTCACCGACCAACCAAACGCCCTTGCCCGCGGCCACTCTGCTGCCGAGGAGGCGGCACTTCTAAAAGCCACCGCTGATCGGTCTCTAGAGGATCGCAACTTGATCATGCGCCGATTCTGGGCGACAGCAGCGGAAGTGGCCGAGCCGATCAAGCAGATTCGACAGCTCCAAGACGGCCTGCATCAGGGGGCTTCTTCACTCGTCATGCGTGAGCGACCGGCCGACAACCCTCGTAAAACCCACCGCCACCATCGCGGCGAATACCTGCTGCCCAAGGAGGTGGTGACGGGGGCTGTGCCAGCATTTTTACCGCAGTTGCCCCAGCCTTTGGATGGCCCACCCCGATTGGCATTTGCGAAGTGGCTTGTGTCGCCGGCCAATCCGCTCACGGCGAGAGTCACTGCCAACCGACAGTGGCAGGCTTTTTTTGGCCGCGGCATCGTCAGTTCGCTCGATGACTTCGGCTATCAGAGCCAGCCGCCTTCTCACCCAGAATTGCTTGACTGGCTGGCGAGCGAACTGGTGCGATTAGACTGGTCGATCAAGTCGCTGCATCGATTGATCGTCAACAGTGACACCTACCAGCAGGCTTCGGCTGTATCGCCCGAGCTCATGGCCTTCGACCGTGAAAACGTGCTTGTGGCCCGGGGGCCGCGGGTGCGACTGGAGGCCGAAGTGATCCGCGATTCGCTGCTCAAGGCAGCCGGCCTGTTGTCGGAAAAAATGTACGGACCCGGCGTGCGGCCACCGCAACCAGCAGGCGTGACGGAGGTGGTGTACGGGAACACCGCGTGGAAGGCGAGCACTGGTGAGGACCGATATCGCCGCAGCATCTATACATTCGCAAAGCGGACGGCGCCGTTTGCCATGACAACTACATTCGATGCTCCCAGCGGAGAAAGTTGTCTGCCCAAACGGGATGTTTCCAATTCGGCATTGCAGGCTCTGACGCTGCTCAACGATCCGATGTTTGTCGAAATCGCACAGGCCCTCTCGGAAGTAACAATCGCGGCTGGCAGCGACGATGCCTCGCGGCTGCGTGAGCTATCTCGCCGGGTGCTCTCTCGTGACTTAAATCCCACAGAGATGCAATCCCTTGCGGATTTTGTGGTTCAGCAGCGCACGCGGCTGGCGGCTGGAGAACTCAATGCCACGGCACTCGCGGGCACGGCCTGTAAGAGTGCCGATCCTGTTGAGTGTGCTACATGGATGCTGGCTGCCCGCGCGGTCATGAATCTCGACGAAGCAGTTGTCAAACAATGATTGTACGGTCTCCAGCCATCGCAGAAAGCACTGTTTGATTCACAAACACGCTCCCCTACATTCTGATCAAAAGCTTTTTATGCACAAACATTTTTCCCTGCTCGACGTCACGCGTCGCCACTTTTTTTCTGACTGCGGCATCGGCGTCGGCAAGATGGCACTGGCAAGTCTGCTGACTGGTTCAGTGAGCAATCAGGCCACGGCCGGCCAGGCCGAGAGCCCTGCATCGCCACTCGCTCCCCGGCCGCCACACCACGCCGCCACCGCGAAGGCCGTGATTCAACTTTTCATGGCAGGAGCGCCGAGCCAATTAGAACTCTTTGACTACAAGCCAAAGCTCACAGAAATAGAAGGCCAGCCGATTCCTCCAGAGGTGATCGGAGGGCAGCGGTATGCGTTTATTCGGCCCGACGCTGCCGTGCTGGGGCCTCGCTATCGCTTTGGTAGGCACGGAAAATGCGGGGCTGAAATTTCAGAAATGCTGCCATATCTGGCAAAGGTGGTCGACGATATCACTCTTGTAAAAACTTGCCATACCGATCAATTCAATCATGCTCCAGCGCAAATTTTTATGAACTGCGGATTTGCTCAGCCCGGTCGGCCGAGCATCGGTTCGTGGGTGACGTACGGCCTCGGTAGCGAGAGCGATCAATTGCCAGCGTTTGTCGTTATGAGTACCGGCAATGGCATCAGCGGCGGCACAGCCAACTGGTCGAGTGGTTTTTTGCCGAGCCTGCACGCAGGCACGCGGTTTCGCAATGCCGGCGAGGCGATACTGAATGTTCTCTCGCCCCAAGGCGCTGACGCGAGACTCACCGACGATACGCTGGGGCTTATCAATTCGCTCAACCACCAACGGCTCTCGGTAGCGGGTGACCCAGAAATCGCCACCCGCATTGCCAGCTACGAGATGGCCCACCGATTGCAGACCTCTGCGCCGGAGTTAATGAATCTTGCCGACGAGTCGCCCGAGACTCTTTCGCTCTACGGATGCAAACCCGAGGAGGCTAGCTTTGCCCGGGCCTGCTTAATCGCCCGTCGGCTCATAGAACGAGGCGTGCGGTTTGTGACGATCTACCACGAGGGCTGGGATGCGCATTCGGATGTCAGCGGCAATGTGAAAAATAACTGTCAGAAAACAGACCAGGCCAGCGCCGCCCTTGTCGCCGATTTGAAGCGACGCGGCTTGCTCGACAGCACGCTGGTTGTCTGGGGAGGAGAGTTTGGTCGCACACCGATGGTGGAATCAAATGTCGCACGCGGCATCTCCAAGGGTCGCGACCATCACCCGAATGCCTTCACGATGTGGCTGGCGGGCGGTGGCGTGCAAAGAGGCCTGACCTACGGGGCAACTGACGAGTTGGGGTTTAACATCGCCGAGAACCAGGTGCATGTCCACGATCTCCAAGCCACAATCCTGCACTGCCTAGGTCTCGACCACAAACGGCTGACTTTTCGCTCTGCTGGTCGCGACTTCCGGCTCACCGATGTGCACGGACATGTCGTGAAGGGTATCCTGTCGTGAAGTGTGCCCGGCGGCTCACGGCGTCAATCAGGTCTGCCCTTTGAGAATTCAAGGAGTTTTTCATGCTGCAAGTCAATTTGGCTTTAGCCCTGAGTCTTTCATTTCTTCTAACGTGCATCGCGCCAGCACAGGCCGCTGATCCGTGGCTTGTGGTTCAAGGTGGGGATGGGCCGGGCAAGGGCAAGCATGTTGTGCTGGTGAGTGGAGACGAGGAATACCGCAGTGAGGAAGCCCTGCCACAGTTGGCAAAGATTCTGGCCAAGCACCACGGCTTTACGTGCACCGTGCTCTACGCGATCGAGCCTGCGAGTGGAGAAATCAATCCCAACAAATCAGATAATATTCCGGGCCTTGAAAGTCTGCAGACAGCCGACTTACTGGTGATTGCCACGCGGTTTCGCAACTTGCCCGATGAGCAGATGAAGGAGATCGATACCTACCTCCGCGCTGGCAAACCGGTGATCGGAATGCGGACGGCCACACACGCCTTTAACATTCCTAACAATCGCGCCTACGCCCATTACGGGAATGGCTATGGGGGAGAGAAAAAGGAATGGGTGGATGGGTTTGGCCGGCTGGTTTTAGGTGAAAAATGGATCAGCCACCACGGCAATCACGGCAGCGAGAGCACGCTGGGCCTGATCCCCCCCGATGCAGTCGGCCATCCAATTTTGCGGGGCATCAAGGACGGCGACATCTGGGGACCGACCGATGTCTACGGCGTACGATTGCCGCTGCCGGGTGATTCCAAAGCACTTGTCTTAGGGCAGGTGCTGACTGGCATGCAGGCCGATTCCAAGCCAGTTGAAGGTCCCAAAAACACACCCATGATGCCCGTTGCGTGGGTCAAAACGTATTCGGCCGAAGGCGGGCCCAGTGGTCGCGTCTTTACGACCACGATGGGTTCCTCAACCGACCTGGTGTCTGAAGGCACGCGGCGAATGCTCGTAAACGCCTGCTACTGGGCGGCAGGACTCGAAAGTGCGATCCCTGAGAAGTCGGTTGTTGATCTCGTTGGCACATTTGAGCCGACTCGCTTTGGGTTTAACGGGGCCAAAAAAGGTGTCAAACCAGCCGACCACCAGTAGAGCCTTTGTCGCGATCCTGCAGAGACCGGAATCGATGCCTCTGGCGGCACTCCTCTTTCAAGCCACGATCGCGGCAAATTTTTCTGTTGCACAAAATCGAAACGCCCCCGGGTAGAAGAGTTCCGCCAAGACTTCTAGCGATTCTACTAACCTCGGTCCGGGACGGTTGAAGAGGTGGTGGCCGTCAACGGCATAGACACGCCCCTCCCGAAAGGCGCGGAGCTTTTGTAGTTGCACCCGGAACTCTAGCGACGCTGCCTCTGCTTGTACTCGCTTGAGCGTAAATCCACAGGGTGATAGAACGATCAGGTCGGGATCGGCTGCGGCCAAATCCTCCGAGCGAATCCAGTCGGAATGCTCGCCCGCTTTGCCAAATAAATCGTGACCGCCAGCTAACCGAACCAGTTCCGGCACCCAATTGCCTGCAGCCATCGGTGGATCGAGCCACTCGATGATTGCCACCCGTGGCCGATCGCTGCCTGACACACGCCCAATCGCAGTCACACGGCAGGCAACCGAATCGACGCGGGCCCGTAGCCTCGCCACAACCTCGCGAGCTTTGTTGAGCGTGCCGGTGGCATCGCCAACGCGCACAATGTCGTTGAAAACATCTGCCAGTGTGGCTGGAGAGAGAGCCAGAATATGCGCCTCATGCCCCGATGCCTCGACGGCTCTTACGACATCGTTGGCCGAGATCGCACAAACCTCGCAGGCGGCCTGCGTGAGAATTACATCTGGTTTGAGGGCCGCTAATCGGGCGATGTCGAGACTGTAGAGCGATGTCGACGCTCCCGCACACCCCGAGTCACCCTTTGGATTGGCAAACGCCTCGGCCACTGCTTCATGAATCCTACGGCTTGATGCGGAAGCATCAATTTTGGACCGCGTCAAACTCGGCAAGCAAACAACTTCCGGCGGTTGGTCGCACTCGTGCGACCTGCCAACCAACTGCTCTTTGAGTCCTAGTGCCCAGACAATCTCTGTTGCCGCTGGCAAGAGCGAAACGATACGGCAGGAAGTGAGACTCGGATCACTCATGGCATTGTTATTGTACGTCTGGTGGTAAAAAGTCGGCGTAGTTCTCCCGGTGCCCGGGCGGTACGATCGTAGTCGATGGGAGCGGAGTTTGTCTCAATGTCTCGGTCTCAAGTCTCGTTTGTTTTGATTTTTTTGGGAGGTCCCTTTCGATGCTTCAGCCCAATACCGAACGTACGCCCGACCTCCTCTGGACAGAGGCCGCGAGGTTTCACGACTATCGCTACGCTTCCAATCCGATGGCTGACGGCTCGATGAATGCCATTGTGGCCCAGCAGTTTGCCGCTGAATTACACGAGAGGGGAACCACCTCGACGCTGCCGCTGGATATGAGCGCGACGCTAGGCTGCGTTGGCCCGGCAACATCCCCCGGGCTATGCGCAAATTTTATCCACATCTGCCCCGGCGATGCTCTGATCACCGACGTCAATGCCACGAGCCAGCTCTTCTTTGTCATGCGGGGCGAGGGCTCAACGCGTCTGGCAGATGGCTCCGGCGGCCAACTCAAGTGGCGATCAGGTGATCTCTTCACGCTCCCGGCACAGAGCCGAGCGACACACGTGGCAGACTGCGATGCCGCGATCTACTGGGTACACGACGAACCCTTGCTTAAGTATTTAGGGGTCGATGCGCTGCGAAAGCAATTTGCACCGACTCTCTACCAGCATGAGGCAATCGTGACAGCGCTCGAAGCTATTCGACAGGATCCGGCAAGTGCCACAGCCAATCGCCTCAGCGTGCTTTTGGGAAGTCAGAGCTTTCCGCAAACCAAGACAATCACCCATGTACTCTGGGCGATGTTTGGCCTGCTACCGGTGAACGCCAATCAGGCACCGCATCGGCACCAATCGGTGGCCATCGATCTGGTGGTCGACGCCCAGCCGGGTTGTTACACGCTGGTGGGAAAGAGTCTAGAAAACTTCGATCTCTCTGCCGAGCAAGTAGCCGATCCCAAGCAGGGAATTCGCATTCAGGATCCAACGCGTTTCGACTGGCAGCCCCATTCGGCATTTATCACGCCGCCTGGGCTCTGGCACTCTCACCACAACGAATCGGGGTCGCCAGCCCATATTTTGCCTATTCAGGATGCCGGATTGCACACCTACCTCCGCACGCTCAATATTCTCTTCAGCCGACAAATGAGCGGCGGTGCGTACGAAGTAGTGGAGCAGGCGTAGAAGTCTAGAAGCTTGATGGGATTCTTTGTAGCCGCTGTCCTGAGAGCTAGTGACACTGGGACAAGGACCATTGGCCAGAAGCGTTTCATACTAACCTAATGCTAGGCCAATCGCTCTGGCGTATGGATCGCGTCGACAAAACTCATTGTCTCTAGAGTGCTTCCTTCATTTGCTTACAATATGGTCTGGTGACAAGGTACAACACCGGCGATGTCAAAACGTCTTTTCTTATTTGCGCTCATGCTACTGGCATCGTGCGAAACATTGTCTGCCCAATACCCAAGCTGGCAGCATTCGGGTTCGCTCGTCGTTGTGACCTCACCGGACGGCGCGAATTTGCCGGTCTCAGCGGTGCTAGAAAATTTCCCGCTGCTAGTGCATCTCGATAAGGACTGGTTCGACTTCCAGCAGGCGCAGGCGGCCGGCGAGGATATTCGCTTTTCCGTCGGGGGACAGCCGCTGAATTACGAGATTGAAGAGTGGGACGCGGTAACAGGGCGGTCTGCTGTGTGGGTGCGAGTGCCGCTCATCAAGGGCAATCAGCAGCAGGAAATTACGCTGCACTGGGGCAAGGCACATGCAGTCAGTGAGTCCAGTGGCAAAGGGGTGTTCAATGAGTCCAATGGCTATTCCGGCGTCTTTCATCTCAACGATTCGGTGAAGGATTCGGTCGGCGTGCTGGAGGCAAACGATCATGGCACTACGCCCTCACCCGGAGTGATCGGGAAGGGTCGGCGTTTTTCGAACGGTTCTGGAATCAACTGCGGGGAGGCGATCACGACGTTTCCGAGGAATGACTGCCCACACTCCACGGAGCTTTGGTTTCGGTGTAGGCATCCGAGTGACCGAATTTTTTGCTGGGGTAGCGATGGACCTCGGACGATGGTGCAGATCATGTCTGGAAAGCCGCCACATGTTGTCGTGGACTGCTATGGCCCGGCCTCGGTCCGTGGGAAAAGTTCGTTTGCCATGGACCAGTGGGTGCACGTCACGCACACGTTCCAGAACGGTCAGTCGCGTGTTTATTTCAATGGTCATCTCGACGGGGAGGTAACGTCCAAAGAAACCGCCTACGAGATCAAGAGCCCGGTGCAAATGTATATGGGTGGATGGAAGGCCTACGGGTTTCGTGGCGACATGGATGAAGTGCGGGTTTCAAACGTGGCTCGCTCCGCAGATTGGGTGCGACTACAGTACGAAAACCAGAAGCCCCTGCAGACGGTGACGGGGCCGCTCGTGCAGCCAGCCGGCGAGCTGATGGTGTCAGAAAACCGAGTCACTTTGCTCGAGGGCCAGAGCACCACTCTTACGGCGAAGGCGGGGGGGGTGCGGAAGATCTATTGGACGATCAAACGGGGCAATGAGGAGACGGTAGTTGCGACCGACCGATTTCATTTTTTGCTGGATGCTGGACGGGTGTCCGGAGACCAGACACTGACGATTCAATTGAAGGCGGTCTATGCTGGTGAAGCCAAGACTGTGGAAATCCCGGTGACGATCCGGGAGGGCATATCGGATCCGGTCTACACGCTGCAAGCACCGGCGGAGTGGGACGGACGGACGACCATTGAGGTGGTTCCACAGATCACAAATCTGGCAGCAATGCAGGCAAAGGGGGCCGGAGAGGTAACGTATCAATGGAAAGCTACGGGCATGGCTGTGATTCAGGAAGTCACGGCGGGAAAACTGACCCTCAAGCGGGCGCACAACAGCGGCAATCTCAAGGTGACCGCGGTGGCGAGGAACGGCGGCCAGGCGGTCACGCAGTCGGTGGAGATCGTTGTGAAAGAACCCACCCACGACCCATGGGCCGAGCGGACGCCCGGACAGGATGAAAAGCCGGTGGATCATCAGTTCTACGCCCGCGACGACAAAAATGAGGGCACCCTTTACTACAACGGAACTCTCGCGGAAGCGGCGGAGACAGTTTTTCTAAAGCTGTATGCCGACGACATGCTTATCAAAACGGAGAGCCAGAAACTTCCGCTCGACAGAACCTATGCGTTCGCATTTCGGCTCAAGGCGGGACTCATTGTCTACAAGGTCGAGTTGGGAACGAAGAGTGGCGATGCCGAGGTCGTGTTGAATACAGTCAGCGATTTGGTCTGCGGCGATGCCTACATTGTCGACGGCCAGTCGAATGCCGTGGCCTATAACTACGAGAACGACACCCAGCACCCCGAGATCACAAAATATACCAGCACGTGGATCCGTAGCTTCGGCGGCAATGGCGAAGCGAACGACCCGCTGGGAGGTGGTTTCGGTAACGGAGTCATTGAACGGCTGACTCCTACTTCGCCCGATCGTGTTCATTTTATTGGTGCCTGGCCCATGGCCATGGCCAGAAAGCTGGTTGCGGAACAGAAACTACCAATCTGTATTTTTAACGGCGCAGTGGGGGGCACTCGCATCGACCAGCACATGCCCGATCCCACCGATCGCTTGAACACAACCAATACAGCGCACTCCATTTACCGCAACCTACTCAAGCGGATTAGTACTGCCGGGATGACACATGGCATTCGCGGCGTGCTCTGGCATCAAGGTGAAGCCGACCAGGGATACGACGGCCCTGACAACTGCTATGGCTGCCAGACTCACCAGCAATACTGGATCGATCTGACGGCGGCGTGGAAGCACGACTACCCAAATATCCGGCACTTCTTTCTTTTCCAAATTTGGCCTAATGCCTGCAGCCAAGGCGGCAACCGGCACAGTGACAAGCTCCGCGATGTGCAGCGGCAACTGTCGCGTCTCTATTCCAACCTGAGCGTTGTTCCCACCCTGCACCTACCCTCTGGAGGCTGCCACTTTCTCCAGGGCGATTACGAGAAGATGGGTCATGCGATGGCCCTCTTGGTGCAGCGAGATGACCACGGACAGAAGTCTGCTCGCTCCGTGTCAGCGCCCGATTTACTGAAGGCCTTGTACACAAGCGTTCAGCAGGATTGTATTAGGCTGGAGTTTGACCAACCAGTCGAATGGACCGAATCGCTGGCGAGTCAATTTCATCTTGATAGTGTGGCTGGACACATACGTTCGGGTGTGTCCAGTGGGAATATTCTTACGCTCAAGCTCACATCTGCGTCTGATGCAAAAACGGTAACCTATCTGGTGGACAAGACGTGGGACCACAAGACCTTGCTCTACGGCAGCAACGGCATTGCCGCGCTGACGTTCTGCGAAGTCTTGATTGAGCCGCAGTAGACACACACCTCTCATTCTACAATCACAAGGTCTCAAATAATCATGACGCCAGCATCGCTTCTTCGATTTTTACAGCGACTTGCCGTTTGTCTTCTGCCATGGTTTTTTTGCCCGCCCGCGGTGAGCTTGGAACTCCCGCTCGAGTGGCAGGTTTTTCAGCGCCGCGACGATGAAGCTACCGAAGTGAGCGTTAGGGGGAAAGTGCCGCCGGGTGTGACCCTCGTTGAGGCCAAGGCTGACCTTCCGCCGGGATCACGCGGACAGGCCGTGGATTGGAGAGTCATCGCGAGCGACACGCAGATTCAAGACGGCAACTTTTCCGGTAGCATCCCGTTGCAAGCTGGTGGCTGGTATCGGATCACGGTTCGTTTCCGCGCGTCGGCGGCTGATCCGGTGAGTCTGGCAGAGTCAACAGTGGAGCATGTTGGTGTCGGCGACATTTTTGTGACGGCCGGACAGTCAAACTCGTCGAACCATGGACAGGAAAAACAGACCCCAAGAAGCGGGCTAGTGTCTGCTTTCAACGGCCAGCGATGGCAAGTGGCCAACGATCCGCAGCCGGGAGCCAGTGGGGGGCAGGGCAGTTTTATGCCGCCCTTTGGCGATGCCATGGCGGAACAGTTCAAGGTGCCGGTTGGCATCATCGCCTGCGGAATCGGAGCCACAAGCGTGCGCGAGTGGATGCCCAAGGGCACGAAGTTTCCTAATCCACCGACCCTAGAAGGCCATGTACGCAAACTTCCCGACGGCAGTTGGGAAAGTAAGGGCGACATTTACGAAATGTTTACGGCGAGGATGAAATCGCTCGGGCCACACGGTTTCCGTGCTGTCCTCTGGCATCAGGGCGAGTCCGACGCGGATCAGCCAGATCCTAAGCGAACGCTGATCGGCAAACCCTACCGGCAATTGCTGGAACAACTTATTCGGGATTCGCGGCGTGACATCGGCTGGGAAGCACCGTGGGTGGTGGCATTGGTGAGTTCCCATGGTGGCGAGGGGGTGTCGGAACTGCGGGATGCGCAGCAATCACTCTGGGATGAGGGCATCGCCGTGGAAGGCCCCGACAGCGATGCGCTGCGAGGAGCACTGCGCGATGGAGTGCATTTCAGCAGTAAGGGACTGCAGAAGCACGGGCAACTATGGGCCGAAAAAGTTTCCGCTTGGATGCTTTACAAAGGAATTCAGTAACCATGCAATCAACACACTCGAGGCACACGCTGAAAAAACTTTCGCTGTCGGCGGCTCTTTTTTTCCGCTATCTGTGCTCGGGCAGATGAGGCGGACACTACGCTGGTGATCACCTCACCAACGACTCTTCAGGTCTTTCAACGCACGGCAGACGATCAGGCCGACGTAATCATTCAGGGCACACTGAGCGGGCCAGCAGATACTGTCGAAGCGAAGGCAGAACTGGTCGAGGGTGCAACGCGTGGCAAGCAAACCGAGTGGGTTCTCATCGCCGACAAAGACGATCTGTCCAGCGGCACATTTGCCGGGGAACTCTCTCTGCAGGCTGGCGGGTGGTATACCATCACAGTGCGTGCTCAGAAGGGTGCGCAGATCGTCGCAAAGACGACGATTGACAAGACGGGGTTGGCGAAGTTTTTGTGACGGCCGGACAGTCAAACTCGGCAAACTTTGGAACTCCAAAACAGAGGGCCGAGGATAACGTTCACGCCACCCACCGCCACGATCAACACGCACGGGAGCGTGCTGCTGCACGGCGTGACGACGGGGCTTGAGGCGCGGTGGTAGAAGGCGGCACTGGTCGTTCGGCCGTCCCTAGTGGCTGGGGAGCCAGCAGACCACACGCCCCCAAGCCGCCAAACGCATCCAAGGCTTCTCCGGTGTGACTTTGTAAAAGTTCCACGGAGGAGCCTGTTTCTTTTTGGATCGCCGGTGGCTGATTTGAGAGCGCGTTTTTATTTTTTTTCTGCTGCTCTTGTTGCCACATTCTGGCGTGGATCACGATGTCTTCTGGCGGGCCTTCCACGACTATTTTCCCACCGCCATCCCCCGCCTCGGGGCCCATGTCGATGACCCAGTCGGCGGCTGCAATCACTTCCAGATTGTGCTCCACAACAATCACTGTGTTTCCATTATCAACCAGTCGCTCCAGCACATGCAGGAGCTTTTCGATGTCACTAAAATGCAGGCCCGTCGTCGGCTCATCGAGAATGTAGAGCGTGCTGCCAGTGCCAGGCTTAGCGAGTTCGCGAGAGAGTTTGACTCGCTGCGCTTCGCCGCCAGAAAGCTGTGGTGCTGGTTGGCCCAGCGTGATGTAGCCCAGCCCTACATCGACAAGCGTACTGAGAATCCTGGCAATCTGCGGCACGGTATCGAAGAACTGCGCGGCATCGGCCACGCTCATTTCCAGAATATCGGCAATCGACTTGCCGTGCCATTTGGCATGGAGGGTTTCTCGCGAATAGCGACGGCCCTTGCAGCCCTCGCAGCGAACCCATATATCGGGCAAAAAATGCATCTCTACTCGACGCTGCCCAAGTCCCTCGCAGGTTTCACAGCGACCACCTGGCACATTGAAGCTGAAGGTGCGGGGCGTAAACCCACGCGTTCGCGACTCAGGCACTTTGGCAAACAGATCGCGAATGTGATCAAAGACGCCGGTGTATGTGGCGGGAGTTGATCCGGGCGTTGAACCAATCGAATCCTGATCGACTAAAATCACCTTATCAATTTTTTCAAGGCCCTTGATGGAGTTGTGTGAGCCGGGCTGCTCACGGGCCGCATGCAGCCGCCGCGCCAGTGCCTTCCAGAGCACTTCCAAGATAAGCGATGTCTTGCCGCTGCCACTCGGGCCAGTCACGGCCGAGAGCACGCCAAGCGGAAACTTACAATTGACTCCCTTCAGCGTGCGGTGGCGAATGCCTCGCACTTCCAGCCAGCTTTTTGGCTCACGGCGGCCGGTAGACGCTTTGCGTGTGAGCACTTCGTCGCAGGCATGACGCGCCTTGAGATAGGGGCCCGTCACGCTCTGTTTATTTTGTTGCAATAAGAGCGGGCTCTGCTGGGCCACGATGCGGCCCCCCTCACGGCCACTGCCAGGACCAAAATCGAGGGCGTGGTCGGCGGCTGAAACAACGTCCCGATCGTGTTCGACAACGACAATCGTATTGCCCAGATCACGTAATTTCCCTAGGGCGCAAATCAGTCGGTGGGTATCGCGAGGATGCAGGCCGATCGTCGGCTCGTCCAAAACATAGAGCACGCCGGTCAAGCCGCTGCCGACTTGTGCAGCCAGCCGAATCCTCTGGAGTTCGCCGCCGGAGAGGCTGCCGGCCGGCCTTGCCAAGTCGAGATACTCAAGCCCCACATCGACTAAAAATGCGACGCGTGAAAGGAGCTCGCGAAGCAGATCACCGGCAATTTTTTTCTCCTCGATTGAGAGCTCAATGGCTTGCAACTCCTGCTGCAAGCGGCCCAGCGGCATCCGACCCCAGACATCGAGCGAGCGGTTCCAAAGCGTGACGGCACTGGCCACATCGGCTAGCCGCGTGCCGCTGCATTCACTGCACGGCACCTCCCCCATTACCGCATCGACTTTACTGCGGAGGCCGACGACTAGCCTTGCCGCCTCCTCGCAGGCCGTCTCCATTCCCTTAAACTGGAAGGTAAACCACGGACCACTCGCCCCCCTCCCCGCTGCACTGCG
>QWQJ01000155.1 GCA_003670865.1 Planctomycetota bacterium
CGACAAAGACCACGCGGCTTGCCAGCCGCGGATTGTGACGGAGGTTGGCAATCTTGCGAATCAGACCCTTGCCCGGATCATCTGCGGGATGGGCTTTGCCAGCAAAGATGATCTGAATTGGACGGTCTGGATCGCTGATCATCGAATAGAGTTTGTTGAGATCGCCCAAAACGAGATCGGCTCGCTTGTAGGTGGCAAATCGCCTTGCAAAGCCAATTGTCAGAATGTTTGGGTCGAGTACTGTACGCGCCATTTCGACCGCTTCGTCAGATTCGCCCCGCCGACGGCATTGCCGGCTCAGGCGGCGTCGCACAAATTGCAGCAAGAGATTCTTGAGCGCGTAGTGAACTTCCCAGAGTTCACCCGGATCGACCTCGTGAATCTTCTGCCACACATCGGGCTCCCCCATGCGTTTCATCCAGTTGGCAGGGAAGATGCGGTCGTAAAGCAAGAGCATCTGCCACGAAAGCCAACTCGGCACATGGACTCCGTTGGTGATATGGCCAATAGGCACTTCCTCCTCGACCCTCCACGGCCACAGATTAGCCCACATCTTCCTGCTGACGTGCCCGTGCAGAGCGCTGACGGCGTTGGCACGACGCGACATCTTGAGCCCCAGCACCGTCATGCAGAACGGTTCGTTGTGATTGTGGGGTTCGACGCGTCCCAGTCCCATGAGTTGATCGTGTGAAATGCCAAGGGAGTCGCGCATGGGCCCCAGATGCTCCTCGATCATACCGCCATCGAAGCGGTCGTGGCCTGCCGGGACTGGCGTATGGGTTGTGAATACAGTCTGGCGAGTGACCCGCCGCACCGATTCATCGTAGGAATACCCGTCGCGATCCATCCGTCCTCGCACGGCCTCCAGAGTCGCAAAAACGGAATGCCCTTCATTTAAATGGTAAACCCCCGGCACGATACCCATTGCTCGAATCGCTTTGACACCGCCAATGCCCAAAATCAATTCCTGCCGAATGCGCACTCGCGTGTCGCCCCCATAGAGGCGGCTGGTAAGTTCACGATCTTCCGGCGTGTTGCCTTCGACATCAGAATCGAGCAGATAGAGACTCACTCGACCAACCATCATCTTCCAGACCTTGGCAAAAATTGCACCCGAACGCGTGTCAACCTGCACCATGAACGGCTTGCCATGTGTGTCAATCGCCGGTTCGATCGGCAAAGTCTCGACCCGCGACTGCAGATACTCCTCGTGCTGGTAGCCGTCGATGTCGAGCTGTTGTTTGAAATAACCCTGATCGTAAAAAAGGCCGACGGCGATGAGTGGAATGCCCAGACCGCTGGCGCTTTTGATGTGGTCGCCCGAAAGCACGCCCAAGCCGCCTGAATAGATCGGCACCGACTCGTGAATGCCGAACTCAGCTGAAAAGTAGACGATGGGCTTTGAGCCCAGCACGCCGGCATGGACATCGCTCCAGGTCGACTCCGCCGCCATGTACTCTTTGAGCCGCCGGTAGGCCTGATTGATTCGGCTGTAGAGAACCAGTTCCCCGGCCCGGGCTTCCAGTCGCTCTGGTGTGAACTCTGCCAGCAAGGCGATTGGATTGTGATCGAGTTGCCGCCAGCGGATCGGGTCTAGTTCACGAAACATATTAGTCACTTCAGGGTGCCAGCTCCACCACAGATTTCTGGCAAGGGCCATGCACTTGTCGTGGAGATTTTGCGGTGACAACTCGTTCAGCCGGGGCGGTGCTAGCGTTGCGGCCACTAAAGCTGGCCCGGAAGCCGGAGTAGATTCGCTCTTGCTCGCGCTGGCTGAGTCACTTGCGACAGCGGCACTACCTGTGGTGGCGCTTGATGTGGCTGAAACCATTTGGGCTGCGGTGGGGGCCAGGACTTCTTGGGCTTGACTCATGATGCAACTCCGGGCGGGAGGGAGAGGAGGGTGAAAGCATAGCACGGTAACAATGGCCGGAAGACTTGGAAGTATATCCCGATTGGGCCACCGCTTGAACCCCTTCGCCAGCCAGAAGGCATACTGTGGGATATGTGCCCGCCATTCCACCCGCTTTCAGACGCTGAAACGCTAGCATCGCTTTGTGATGCCATCAGTTTGTGTGCTGATCGCACTCAAGAAGAGGGGCCTTGGCGGAGCGGAGCTTTTGCGATTCTGGCCCAACAGGGTGCGATGGCAGCATTCATTCCCACCGACTGCGGTGGCACGCAGGCCGATGAATCAACGCTGATGCAGATGCTGACGGCAATCGCTGAAAGGTGTTTGACAACTGCACTGGCTCTGTCTCAGTGGGCAAGTGCCTGCCGCATCATTGCCGATGGGCCCACGGCAATTGGTGCTGATCGACTGCCGGCCCTGGCCCGTGGCGACACCTGCACTACCGTTGGCATCTCGCAACTCTCCACAAGCCAGCAACATCTTGGTAGTCCCTCCCTCAAAGCCAACCGTAGCGGTGACGCTTGGCGACTCAGCGGCGTTTGCCCGTGGGTCACTGGTGCCGACTCCAGCGATACGATCGTTACAGGCGCGGTAGACGATTGCGGAAAGAATCTTTTTTTTATTGTATCGACAGAGGCTCCAGGCCTCACGATCAGCCTACCGATGCGAATGCTCGCCCTTTCCGGCAGCCGTACCTCGAGCGTGACATTTCGCGATGTGCAGCCAGCGGCTGTCATTGCGCCTCCGGTCAGCGGCAGCATGCGAACCGGCGGCCTGGCGACAACGGCTCTGGCCCTCGGCGCAGCCAATGCCTCAATAGCTTTGCTTCGCAAAGAAGCTGTCAGTCGCTCTGCGATAGAGCCGTTTGCCACTGGCTTCGCCGCTGACGCGAGCCTCTACCAGGCTCGCTTGCAGAAGGCGGCACGCACAGGGAACGAGGCCCCTGATCGCGAAGCCCTGCGAGCGCAAGCCACCAGCCTCGCCGTACGCACCGCACAGGCTGCTTTGACTGCCGCCAAGGGGGCAGGCTTTATCGCGGGCCAGCCGGCCGAACGGCTGCTCCGCGAATCGATGTTTTTTCTTGTCTGGAGCTGCCCGCAGTCGGTTTCATCAGCCATACTGTCCGAGCTCGCCAGCTGAGCCCGAAAAATGAGCACAACTTCTGCCCCGAGTCGTCTGAAAGCCGATCCTTTTTCCCTCACACTTTTTCCTCACACAATGGAGCTGTCACAACAAATGCTCACCGCACAAAAAGTTTTTACGTCCTGCTTTTTGCCTCTCTTCCTGGCTGCCTTGCTGCTGGGATTTTGTAGCTCTGTTCCAACGGTCACGGCTGCTGCGCCGCCTGCTGCTGAAGGCGTGGCCGCATTGGGCTGGAATCTTGTCCGGTCGGCAGGTCATGAAAATGTGATTGTCTCGCCCCTGAGCGTGTGGGAATCGTTGGCGATGACGCACGGGGGTGCGGTAGGCCAAACGGCAGTGGAGATTGCCGCTGTTTTGGGCATGCCCAACGACCGCGAGGCCATCGCTACCGCTGCTGAGTTCCTGCGTACAACGGTCACAAAAGCCAAAGGACAAAAGATTACGCTCGACATTGCCAACCGTCTCTGGGTGCAAAAGGGAAAGCAACTCGAAGAATCATTTACCTCGCTTCTCTTGCAGCGATTTAACGCCGCAGCGGGGGCTGTCGATTTTCTAGCCGCTGCTGAATCGGCACGAACAGAAATCAACGGCTGGGTGAGTGATCATACTGCTCAGAAGATCCAAAATGTGCTGCCGTCTGGATCGATTACGCCGCAGACGCGATTGGTGCTTACGAACGCTGTCTTTATGAAGGCGCCGTGGGCTGATCCATTTAAAAAGCAGCGGACCCAATCAGAGCCCTTCAAATTATCAGCCGATAAAAAAGTTGACCTCCCTTTTATGCAGTGGGACGGCTCATTGGTAGCTGGCAAGATTGGCTCAGGAAACAATTCGGCAACCATCTGCGAGATTCCCTACGCAGGCAATCTCTTGTCGATGATCGTCATTATGCCAGATGCGGTCGATGGCGTTGCCGATGTGCTAGCAGGGCTCGATGCTGGTTGGAGAGCGAAGTGGACAGACGCTGCATTGACGGCTGATGGTCGACCGGTAGTGCGGCGTCGAGCGGTCACTTTGTCTCTACCCAAGTGGACGGCCCGCAAACCGCTTTCGCTGAATGCGCCGCTGTCAACCCTAGGAATGAAGCTCGCTTTCACAGAGGGCGCAGCCGACTTTTCTGGCATCGACGGCAGAAAAGATCTGTTTGTCTCAGCCGTCGTTCACGAAGGCTATGTCGAGGTGACAGAGGAGGGTACTGAAGCAGCAGCCGCAACGGCTATAAGTATCGGAGTGACGAGCGTCCCGATCAACCCCGATGAACCGCTGGTCGTGCGAGCCGACCGGCCATTTCTCTGGACAATCGTCGAGCCACAATCTGGCGTGATTCTCTTTGCCGGGATCGTTCGCGATCCACGGGGTTAAATGCCCCCACGCTGTCGTCGGACAAACTTGTGTTACGCTTTCGGGCTTCTGTCCCGGAACCCACTCTGGAGTCCTCGTTATGAGCCTGTCGTTGCTCTTCTTTTATCGTCGTCCGGTTTCTTCACTTTTGCAGATCGGAAGCGTTGCCTTCACGGCCGTGTCGATCGTAATTTGTTCTCTCGCGAGTGCTGCCCCCGCTGAGCGTTCCGATCTGCCGACAGCAGCTAGGGACAATGCTCTGGCTGGCGGTAAGCCGCTGGAAGTGCTTTACATCACCGGCGGCTGCTGCCACGACTACGATGGCCAAAAAGCAGTCATCGCCAAGGGCCTTGAGTCGCGGGCGCGAATCAAGATGACCGTGATTCATGAAGGTGGTGCGAGCCTCGACCATAAAGTTTCGATTTATTCTAAGCCTGATTGGTCGAAGGGCTATGACGTTGTCTTTCACAACGAGTGCTTCGGAAATGTTAAGGAACCGGAGTTTCTCAAGGGGATTGTCTCTGAGCACGAGAAGGGCACGCCAGCGGTGCTGATGCACTGTGCCATGCACTGCTACCGCGCCGGTAACGACGATTGGTTTCAGTTTTGCGGTGTCACATCGCCGGGCCACGGGGCGCACTATCCCTACACAGCCAATTTGATTTCTGATCATCCCGTTTTGCATGGACTCCCAAAAAACTGGGAGATTCCCAATGAGGAACTCTATTTTATCAATAAAATCTGGCCGACTGCCACGCCGCTGGCTGAGGCGATGAGCCGCGAAAGAAAAGCTCCGCAGGCTGTGATCTGGACCAATCAGTATGGCAAGGCAAAAGTTTTCGGCACGACGATCGGTCACTACACCGAGACGGTTGCAATGCCAGCCTTTCTCGATCTGATGACCCGCGGCACGCTCTGGGCAGCTGGCAAACTGCAAGATGACGGCACCGCCGTGCCGGAACTCGCGATTGCACCGGAGGCCGCAGCAGCCGCAACCAGCGACTGGGCCTCAAATGTAAAACTTCCTGCCGACGAACAGCCGAAGGCCGTCAAGCTTTTCAACGGCCATAATCTGGATGGCTGGGAGGGGCATGTCGATCCCTACTGGTCGACTGAAAACGCTGAGATCGTTGGCCGCAATGACGCAGACAATGCTCCCAAAGTGAGCACCTACCTGCTCACAAAAAAGACCTATCGAAACTTTCGTTTGCTGCTGGAAGGAAAACTCGTAGCTTCGGAGATGCACTCGGGCGTGGCGATCTGGGGGAAAAAGTTTGACAAGGATGGTGAAGCGTCGAGTTATCAAGGACATCTGGTGATGTTTCCTTCCGGTTGGGGACTCTACGATCTCTACCGTCGCGATGGCATCAGCGGCGACCAAGGCGGCAGGGCCAAGGCTGCTGGCAGACAGCACGATTGGAATCAGTTAGAGATTCTTTCGATTGGCAGTCGGATTCGGCTGGTTGCCAACGGCAAGGAAGTGCTTGACTGGACCGATCCCAAGCCGGAACTCTGCGAACGTGGCCCGATTGGTTTGCAACTGCACTCCAATCAGGTGCCACAGGAAGTGCGATTTCGTGGACTGGTGATCGTAGAAGACCCGGTTGACGCACTCGTAACAGCCACGCCGACGCCTTGATTGCGATCTGATTCTTAGCGGAACTCTACTCTTCCAACGCATGTCGTACGAAAGAGCATGAAAGAGCCTCGGGATGGTGCATTGATGGAAAGCGCGATCCTGGATGACGCTTGCCCGGATGACGCTGGAGAGTAGCTCCTGCTGGCAGTCCGCAGCGAGGAGTTGTATGATCGGCCACGAAAGATTCTGAGCAGATCAATGAGCACATACCGGAGGCTATCCTGACGTGGCACGTGCGGCACTGGCACTTGAAGATGGGACGGTTTATTGTGGCGATTCATTTGGCGCAGCAGGCACTGTTTCTGGCGAGGTCTGCTTCAATACTTCGATGACCGGGTATCAGGAAATCCTCACTGATCCCAGCTACCGAGGCCAGATTCTCACGATGACAACGCCCGAAATGGGCATCTATGGCGTCAACGCAGCCGACATTGAAAGCAACGCCCTGCAACTCTCAGGCTTTGTTGTCCGGCACGCCAGTCGCACGGCCAGTAATTTTACTGCCACCGGTACGCTGGGTAACTATTTAATACAAGCAGGGATCATTGGCCTGACTGGCATTGATACGAGAGCGCTGGTGCGCCGCTTGCGAATGCGCGGTGCGATGACAGGTGTGCTTTCAACAGAGGTTTTGGATCCGCTCAAACTGGTGAGCTTGGCCAAGTCCGCACCCTCGCTGTTGGGTCGCGATCTGGTGCGCGAGGTGATGCCCACAGTCATTGGGCAGTGGCAGGATTCGCTCGATCCGTGGGCCATGCCACTGGAACAACCGCTGGAAGGGGGAGTGTATCCCAAGAAGCCAACATCGCTCTCTGGGGCCCCCAAGCATGTGATCGCACTCGATTACGGTATGAAGTGGAATATTGCCAGGCATCTGACAAACTCTAACTGCCGTGTCACCGTCCTGCCCGGAAGTGCCACCGCCGAAGAGGTTCTGCACCTCCAACCCGATGGCGTTTTTCTTTCGAATGGACCCGGTGACCCCGAACCGCTGGACTACGCAATTGGCACGGTACGAAATTTGATCGGCCGGGTACCGATGTTTGGGATTTGTCTGGGGCATCAGTTACTGGCGCTAGCCTGCGGCGCTAAGACATTCAAACTGAAGTTCGGCCATCGCGGCGCGAACCAACCGGTTCTCGATCTCAATACAGGCAAGGTGGAGATCACCTCGCAAAACCATGGCTTCGCCGTCGATGAATCGACACTCCCAGCAGAACTAGAAGTCACGCATCGCAATTTAAATGACGACACCATCGAAGGCCTAAGGCACCGTAACGCCGTCGCTGCTAGCGTGCAGTATCACCCCGAGGCTGCCGCTGGCCCGCACGACTCGGCTTATCTCTTTGAGCGGTTTCATCAAATGATGTCGTAGCACGCTTACGTCACGAGTTTCATTGATCGGTGGCTGTTGGCCTGTCGGCCCAAGTCCCTGCCTGCTGAGTGCACCATCCCTTTTTTTGAGCACGCTGGACGAAAACATCTACAACCTCTATCGCGGATTCTGTGGGCGCTTTGCAAAAAGAGCTCCATGGAGCTTAAGTGGTTCTATGTGGGCATTTGCAGCCGATTTCAGAGCCAGAAAACAGTCCCACGCTAGGCAGTTTCGAAAGTTTTTTTTGACATTTCTAATCTGCATGCCAGAGTTAAGTGGTGTCGTTCCCACCGGCATC
The DNA here is from genome assembly GCA_003670865.1 of Planctomycetota bacterium. GTDB lineage: Bacteria > Planctomycetota > Planctomycetia > Pirellulales > UBA1268 > BAIKAL-G1-2R. The sequence continues at coordinate 7,709 of QWQJ01000155.1, forward strand.
ACCCTCAGAAGTGTTCTGATGGTCCCCTGCAACTGTTAAGGAGGCTCGCAATTATGAGTCGTTCACGTTTTTTTTGCGGCTGCGCAGTCGCCCTGTCGTTAACCATCGGTCTCATCGCGTCGGTTGCCGACGCAGGCTTCGGTCACGGTCGTCATCTTGATCCGACATGTGCCGCTCCCGAAGTGACATGCTGTGCCATGGAACCGTCTTGCGGCGCTGAGCCGGGTTGCGGTGCTGAAACCTGCTGTCCCACGAACCCCTGCATTAAGTATCGACATAAGCATGCTCACAAGCACAAGTACGGTGCTGGTTGCTGTGTGGAGCCAACGTACGAGACGGTCCTCAATCCGCTGAGTCCAGAAACGTGCTGCACGGCTTGCGTGCCGGTTTGTCTGCCCGTCTGCTGCGATGGCTGCCCATGCGAATCTTCGCGTGACACGCTTCTAGGCTGCGGCCAAGTTCGCTACGACTACGCCTGTGGCGTGTCGGTCATCGTTCGCTTCCAGAAGCAGGGCAACATCCAAGTCACCTATGTCGGCTTCTGATTGCTGAATACAAGCAAGAGTTTGATTCTTTTTGCATAACAAGGCCCGGCCGGGATTTTTATTCTGGCCGGGCCTTTGTTTTTGTTTCGACTGTATGGCTCCTCCGCCAAATCCATCGACTCAGACAAGCCGTGTGCGAGGGTTTATGGATCCCGCTCAGTCAGCGTTCTATGGATGATCAGTGGCTGCCGCTGTGGGAGAGCCAGCGTTCGGCATCTAGAGCCGACATGCAGCCGGTGCCCGCGGCCGAGATGGCCTGCCGGTAGTAGTCATCGGCCACATCGCCTGCGGCAAAGACGCCCTCCACGCTGGTGTCTGTGCGGAAGTGCTTCTTCCACTCGATGTACTTCTTGCCCGTGAGCGCTAGCTGGCCGTCCAGAAAATCCGTGTTGGGCGTGTGACCAATGGCCAGAAAAACTCCGGCCACTTCCAGCGTTTCTTCCTGCGTTGGGGTGGTCGTACTGACCAGCCTGACGCCCGTCACTCCCTTGGCATCGTCCCCCAGAACTTCCGCGAGGCCACTATTAAAGTGAATTTTTATTTTTGGATCATCATGTGCCCGCTGCGCCATGATCTTGGATGCCCGCAGCGATTCGCGGCGGTGGATTAAATGCACTGTGCTCGCAAATTTTGCCAAATAGGTTGCTTCCTCAACAGCTGAATCGCCCCCTCCTACCACGACAATCGGCCGGTTCCGAAATCGTGGTAAAGCTCCGTCGCACACGGCGCACGCACTGACGCCACGATTTTTAAAATGCTCCTCGCTGGGTAATCCAAGCCAATTGGCACTGGCACCGGTCGCTACGATCACGCAGTCGGCCTCGACGACGCCCCCTTCACTTGGATAGATCAGAAATGGACGCTTCGAGAAGTCGACCTTGAGAATGTCATCGGTAATAATTCTCGTGCCAAAGTTGACGGCCTGCTGCCGCATGAGTTCCATCAGTTCTGGGCCAGTGACACCCTCCCCTACATGCGGAGCCATCATTTCTCGACGCGTCGACGGCAGGGCCGAATCCAGAAAGGCTCCTAGGTCGCCATGGGCAAAGCCGGCGTAGTTTTCCACTTCGCTGGTCAACGCCAACTGCCCCAGCGGCAGCGTGCCGCTCATGCGATTTTTTTCCGTGATTGCTCCTTCGTAGACCAGCGGCTTGAGCTGGGCACGTGCAGCGTAAGTGGCGGCTGACCAGCCGGCTGGGCCGCTGCCAATGATGACGAGTGTTTCCTTCATTGAGTCTGGCATGTTTTCGGGTTTCCGCTTGGGTCTCTGACTCTTTTTAAAAAATAGTCAATCGACGCCGACTGACCAATCAGCCATGATGATCGAAGTTGCAGAATGCCGGAAGCCCCAGTCTACGACAACCGATATTTTTCTCTGCTCTTTCCTTTTTATCGCTTTTCGGATCGGCCCTTCAAACTTTTAAGGCACTTACGTCATGAGCCTGTTGACCGTCCTCCTTCCTAGTGGCCTTGTGCTGCTTGTGGCCTACCTGCTCTACGGCACTCTGCTGGCTCGGCTTTTCAAGCTCGACCGCAATACCCCCACCCCTGCTGTCACGCTTCGCGATGACATCGACTACTCGCCGATCCCGCCACAACTTTTGCTCGGCCAGCACTTCTCGGCGATCGCCGCAGCTGGGCCTATAGTCGGGCCGATTCTCGCGGGCGTGGCTTTTGGCTGGCTGCCGGCATTGCTCTGGATTTTAATCGGCAGCATTTTCATTGGCGGCGTTCACGATTTTGCCTCGCTCGTTGCCTCGATTCGGCACAAGGCCCGATCCATTGCCGAGGTGGTGCGCGAACACATGAGCCATCGCAGCTATCTCCTTTTTTTATTATTTGTTTGGATCGCTCTGGTTTACATTGTCGTAGCATTCACCGACGTTACGGCCTCCAGCTTTATCGGTCGACAGATCTTGGAAAATGGTCAGTCGGTATCCGGAGGCGGCATCGCCACATCGAGCCTGCTTTATCTGCTACTGCCAATTGTGATGGGGCTGTGCATGCGGTATCTCCGCATGCCGCTGTGGCTGGCGACAGTTTTCTTTCTACCGCTTGTGGGCCTGGCCATCTGGATTGGTCAGTTCATTCCGTTTGACCTAGGGCAAGTGCTAGGAACATCAGACGTGACGGCCCAAAAAATCTGGGGCGTCTTGCTGCTCGGCTACTGCCTCGTGGCGGCGATGATGCCGATGTGGCTGTTGCTTCAGCCCAGAGGGCATCTCGGTGGTTGCTTTCTGTATGTGGCCATTGCCGGAGCCGTGATTGGCTTAGTGGCCAGCGACCGCCTTGTAGCTGGTGATTCGGTGATCCGCTATCCGGCGTTTACCAACTGGCAAACCACTCAAGCCGGCAATCTCATTCCGATGCTCTTTATCACGATCGCCTGTGGAGCCTGTTCTGGTTTTCATTCGCTGATTGCCTCCGGCACAACGAGCAAACAACTTCGTACAGAGACCGACGCTCGACCGATCGGCTACGGCACGATGCTCCTGGAGGCTTTTGTAGCGATCATCAGCCTAGCCTGCGTGATGGTGCTCTCGGCCGACAGTCCGCTCACCCACCAGCCGCCAAACTTTGTCTACGCGTTAGGAATGGGGCGATTTCTCGAAATGATTGGCGTGCCCGCGACTATTGGGGTGTCGTTTGCCCTGATGGCATTCACAACTTTTGTCTACGACACGCTCGACGTCTGCACAAGACTCGGCCGCTACATTTTTCAGGAACTGACTGGACTCAATGGGAAGGTTGGTGCCTGGCTAGGAACCGCACTGACAGCCGGCGTGCCGCTGATCTTTCTGCTCCGCACACATTTTGATTCCCTCGGAAAACCTGTGCCCGTCTGGAAAACATTCTGGAGTTTATTTGGCGCGAGCAATCAATTGCTGGCAGCGCTCACGCTCCTAGGCATCACCGTCTGGCTGTGGCGAACGCGGCGAGAAGCGTGGGTCTGGGTGGTGACGGGGCTGCCGACCGTCTTTATGTATTGCATGAGCACATGGGCACTTTGCAACATGACGCTGCCCAAGTTTCACTCTGAAAACGGCTTCGTCCTGCCAGCTGATCCCGTGCCGTGGGCAGGCGTTGTTTTGCTGTCACTGGCTGCGGTGATGCTTTTTGAGGCAATCCGCGTCGTCGCGACACCACAAGGGCCGCAAAAGCACTTGCGGTAGACTCCGCTCGCAGCAGCACCTGCGTCGGTTCTGCTATAACTCGCGGGTTTGCTGCCAACATTTCGTCAGAGAAGCTGTCAATTGTTACGCATCTTTTTTGAAGGCATTCGTATGACACCTATCATTTTTATATCGCACAGGCTGGCTGCTTTGACGGCGTGCGTGGCCACGACCCTGCTCTTTGCTCACAGCCATGCCGCAGAATGGAAGCCAGTCGCAGGCCACATCCAGACCCGCTGGGCCAAGGAAGTTTCTCCCGACAATGCACTCCCGCAATACCCTCGACCACAACTGGTTCGCAAAGAGTGGACGAATCTCAACGGCTTATGGAACTTTTGTATCACGGCCCGGGACGCTGCACAGCCGACCGAGTTTGAAGGAAACATTCTCGTTCCATTTTGTATTGAGTCGTCTCTGTCGGGCGTCAAGCGTCCACTGACTGCCGAACAGTGCCTTTGGTACCGCCGCACGTTTGCCACCCCAGATCTTCGCGACGGTAAGCGATTGCTTTTGCATTGCGGTGCTGTTGATTGGCAGGCGCGGGTCATCCTCAACGGCACAACTATCTGTGAGCATACAGGTGGCTACGATGCCTTCACCTGCGACATCACTTCCGCAATCAAGCAGGGCAGCGCCGCCGAGAACGAACTCATCATTGCCGTGGTCGACGGCACCAGCGGGGCTCAGCCGAGGGGCAAACAAAAAATTGAGACGATTGCCACGCCGAAAGGAATTCGCTACACGCCCTGCTCCGGTATCTGGCAGACCGTCTGGCTGGAGACTGTACCGCAGGCGTTTATCGAGTCGCTCACAATGGTGCCCGACGTGGATGGCAGCGCCCTTATTATTACCGTCAATTCAGCAGGAACAGGTCGAGCAAAAGTCATTGCCTCAGACGGATCGCAGGTGGTTGCGACAGTTGAGGCAGAGATCGGAAAACCCGCCACACTGAAACTGCCCTCGGTTAAACTCTGGTCGCCAGACGAACCATTTCTCTACGATCTACGGGTGGAATATGGCAGCGATACGGTGACGAGCTACTTTGGCATGCGGACCATCACCATCGGCAAGGACGAAAAAGGGATCACACGGATCCTACTCAATAAGAAGGTGATTTTTCAGGCGGGATTTCTCGATCAAGGCTACTGGCCCGATGGCATCTACACCGCGCCCACAGACGAGGCCCTCCGCTACGACATCGAAATGACAAAGAAGCTGGGCATGAACATGGCTCGCAAGCATGTCAAAGTTGAGCCTGATCGCTGGTATTATTGGTGCGATAAGCTCGGCCTACTCGTCTGGCAAGATATGCCCAGTGCTGGCCCTGGCCCGGGCTCCGTGGGATCAGGGGCTGGTAGAAATAAGCAGACGGGAATCATTGGAGATGGAACGGCCGTTTCCCCTCAAGCCAACGCCCAGTTTGAAGCTGAACTCAAAGCGATGGTCAAGGGTTTTTGGAATCATCCCTCAATCGTCATGTGGATTGTTTTTAACGAAGGCTGGGGTCAATACGACACGCCCCGTCTGACTCGGTTGGTTAAAGAGCTTGACCCTTCGCGACTGGTGAATAATGCCAGTGGCGGCCACGACATTCCCTCTGGCGACATCATGGATGCGCACCTCTATCCCGGTCCATTCGCGCCTAAACCGACGGACGGTCGGGCTGCGGTGTGCGGCGAGTTTGGTGGACTTGGCCTGCCAATTCCTGGCCACACATGGGTTGAAAAAACCTGGGGCTATCAGGGAGTTGCCAGCCAACTGGAGCTCACCTCCCGCTATCTTGAATTGATCAAGGCCGCCTACGACCTACGGGAAAGCGAAGCTCTTTGTGCTTTGGTCTACACCCAAACCACTGATGTTGAAACGGAGTGTAACGGTGCGCTCACCTACGATCGAGAAATCATTAAGCTTGATCTACCACAAGCTGCTGCAGCAAATCAGGGACGATTTCCGTCGCCACAATGAGCGAATGCTGAAAGAGATGTGCTGACCGGAAGAGATATTTTGGCTATTTTCCCAGCACTGATTATTGATTGTCTTTGTGATTCTTTTTAAGCGAGTCGTGTTGTGTGAGCGTGCGGTATAGGAATGAATAGCCGAGCGATTCCATAAAAGCTTTTTGTTTGTTGTCGGCAGCGCCGCCGTGGCCCCCTTCAATATTTTCATAATACAGCACCGGCTTATCAGCCTCTTGAAGCTTGGCCGTCATTTTGCGGGCATGACCGGGATGAACGCGGTCGTCACGGGTTGAAGTGGTGATCAGGATGGGTGGGTAGGTGCGTTTCGGATCGATCAAATGGTACGGGGAAAAAGTGCGAATAAACTCCCACTCCTCCGCATTGTCGGGATTGCCATATTCCCCCACCCAGCTCGCCCCTGCCAGCAGCGTGTGGTAGCGACGCATATCCAGCAGCGGCACCTGACAGACAATTGCCCCAAACAGATCGGGCCGCATCGTCAGCATATTGCCCATTAACAAGCCGCCATTGCTACCGCCTTTGATTCCCAGATGCTTTGGTTTCGTTACTTTTCGCGTGATTAGATCCTCGGCCACGGCGATAAAGTCTTGATAGGCCCGTGGGCGATTGGCCTTGAGGGCTGCCTGATGCCAGGCTGGCCCAAATTCGCCGCCGCCGCGAATATTGGCGATCACATAGACAAAACCTTTTTCAAGCCAAGCGGCGCCTGTCATGGGCTCATAGCTCGGCACGAGCGGGATTTTAAAACCCCCGTAGCCATAGAGCAGAGTCGGCGATGTGCCGTCAAGCGGTAGGTTTTTTGGGCCTATCTGAAAATAGGAGATGCGTGTGCCATCCTGAGAAACCGCTGTATGCTGGCTGACACCAAGACCATCGGTATCAAAAAAAGCCGGGGACTGCTTGAGTTGCAACGGCTCAGCGTGACCGACAGTTCCTAGGCTCAGCGTAGCGGGCTCCAGTGAACTGGCGGTGATCAGAAAAAAATCGTCTGTCTCTGTGTCGTCAACCGGCGCGACACTGGCCGTGCCGTAAGCGGGTGCGCCAGCCAGCGGTTGCTGCTGCCAGATGCCGTCGGAAAATGTGCAACTTGAGAGCTTGTTTCGTACGTTGTCCAGTATGTTGATCAGCAGGTGATTACGGGTCGCCGCAAATGCCACCAGCGACGTTCGCTCTTGGGGCATAAAAAGCAGATGCAGTGTGCGATCGCCTGCTAAAAACTTTTCTAGGTTGGCAGCCAGCAGCGCACCAGCTGGGTAGAGGGTGTCGCCGACCTTCCAGTCGCTGCGGAGTTCTAAGAGAAGCCATTCCCGATGCACGCTGGCGCTCGAATCGTCTGGCTTTTCGACGCGGAGGAGCACGCTGTCGCGAATGAGAAACAAGTCGCCGGTGTAAAAAGTTTTTTGTCTCGTGACAAAATCACGCTCAAAGCCTGGCGTGTGATCGCGGTAGGCTGACGCGCTCATGTCTTGCGGAGTTGCTTCAAAAATAATCTTGGACTCTGCCAGCGGCGTGCCCCGCGACCACTGGCGCACCGTGCGAGGGTAGCCCGCAGCCGTCAGCGAGCCAGGCCCAAAATCACTCGCCACAAAAAGGCTGTCGACCGTGCGCCACGCCACGCGGCTTTTTGCCTCTGGGAGTACAAAACCTCCGCTGACAAATTCTTTTTGCGTGAGGTCGAATTCACGACAAACAGCCGCATCCGCCCCGCCACGGGAAAGTGAAATCAGACAAAGACGATCTTCTGGTTCAAGCACAACAGCGCCTTGCCAGACCCAGTTTTCGCCCTCTTGTGCGGCAAGGGCGTCGAGATCCAGCACAAGTTCCCAGAGAGGCTGTGGCTTTTTGTAGTCGGCCAAACTGGTGCGTCGCCAGATGCCTTTAGGATGCGTGGCATCCCGCCAGAAATTATAAAAGTGCGGGCCGATCTTGCTGATCAACGGCATACGATCTTTGGAGTCGAGAATTGAGAGCAGGCGTTTTTCCAGTCTGTCAAATGACTCTGCGCCAGTCAGTATGCCCGTGCTCTCGGCGTTGCGTGCACGAACCCATTCGAGTGATCGCTCCGCCGTCACGTCCTCCAGCCACAAAAATGGATCGGCAGGGGACTCGGCTTGCGATTCGGTTATGGGACGAGTAACCGGATCCGCAGACTGGCTGGTTTGAATAGACAAAGACATGGCGATCGTAACGCTCCAAAGAAAAAAACTGCCTCGATGGCATACACCCTCAGATCCTATCCACCGACTGATCAAGGCGTGTCCTGCCGTCAGTCTCAAGAGCGTGGCTTGCACAACCTGTTGTGACAGAGGGGCCGTCATCGCAATGTGCACTGTCAGCCTCGCGTCTGGCCGGTGCCAACGACAATGTATTTATAGGTCGTTAACTCTCGAGTGCCGCAAGGCCCACGGGCGTGCAACTTGTCGGTGGAAATACCAATCTCGGCCCCCAGACCCATTTCTCCACCGTCATTGAAGCGAGTGCTGGCATTGACCATCACCACGGCTGTATCGACTCGTGCTGCAAAACGATCGGCGGCATTTTTGTCGGCTGTAATGATCGAATCAGTGTGCCGAGAACCGTAGAGATTAATGTGATTGATGGCGGCATCGAGTGAGTCAACGACGGCGATAGAGATCTTCGGCCCAAGAAACTCTCTGGCAAAGTCGGCAGCGGTGGCTGTACCGGCGCTTGGAATGAAATGCTGGGTGGCTGTATCGCCGACGATTGTAACACTATGTTCACCAAGAGCCCGAGCGATTTCCGGAAGAAAGTCCGCTGCCACATCGCGGTGCACGAGAAGGGATTCAGCTGCGTTGCAGACCCCCATCCGCTGGCACTTTGCATTGATGGTAATCGCCTTTGCCATGGCCAGATCGGCTGCGCAATCGACGTACACGTGACAGTTGCCGCTGAAGTGTTTGAGCACCGGCATCCTGGCTTCGGTACAGACCCTGCGAATCAGCGTTTCACCACCGCGTGGAATGACGATATCGATAAGATCATCCATCGACAGTAGTGCCCCGACGGCGTCGCGATTGGGAGTGTCAACCAGTTGCACACAATCGTCCGGCAGGCCGGCTGCGGCGATGGCTTGCCTCACGCTCACCACGAGCCGGGCGCTGGAATGGGCAGCTTCTTTACCACCACGCAAAATGATGGCATTGCCACTGGCTATCGCCACTGCGGCAGCATCGGCTGTGACATTGGGTCGCGACTCATAGATAAAAAAGACGACGCCCAGTGGTACGCGAAGCTTGCAAATTTCAAGCCCGTTTGGTCGGGTGGATCGCTCCAGAACTTCGCCCACAGGATCGGGGAGATTCGCAACAGCCTCCACCCCGGCAGCGATGCCTTCGACTCGTTTGGGGTCGAGCACGAGGCGATCAATCTCGGCCGGCGAGAGGCCAAACCCGGCGGCGGCCGCCACATCAAGTCTATTAGCTGCCAAAATACCGACGACATCAGCCCGAATCTGAGCGGCAGCACCCTTCAGGGCAGCGACTTTTTTCTCAGTCGGCATGCTGGCCAGATCGATCGATGCCTGCCTAGCCCGCATGGCAATCTGCCGACAGTGCTGCGAAAGGGCCTCTGGAACAACAGAGCCAGAAATCAGGGCCATTACAGGAGTTCTCTCTGGGTTAAAACGAACTGCCCCAATGATACCAAACGTTTTTAACGCCGGCCGGTCGGCACACGAGGCACATCGATCGGCTTGGGTTCGATGTCCAGCATCACTCCGTTGATCGTGCGAGGCACTAAGACCCCTGCGGCAAGCTGGACCGGATCGGGACCCAATGCGTTCACAATGCGCGTGATCTCAGGATTGACTGCTGTGGCACCGTTGCCCTGTGGCAATGCCAGTTGCTCGACGCTCCCTACGCAGACAATACTCGATTCGCGGTCGTGAAACTCCCACGCCTGCCAGCCGCTTTTGCGAAGCGACTCAGTGAGTTTGTGTGCCGTCTCAGCCGCTTCGACAAGTCGACTCTCCAACTTTACTTCCTTGCCACCATCGGCAATAGCCTTTTGATCGAATGTACCGGCGCCCGTAAAGGTCGCCACGCACACGCTGTATCGGCCGGGACAGTCGAGCAGGCCATAGGTCACATCGGCATTCATTTCGAGAACAAATGTGTCGACTTGCTGCCGCGTAAAGAAGTCTTCCGGAAGTAGCGGGTTGGGGATCACAAACGCTAAGTGCATCGGTCCCTTGGTAGTCTTTTTATCGAGCCCGACCATTTTGCGAAAATCAGAGAACGACTGGCTCTTACCACTGTCACCCATCAGCGCAGCTGGCCTGAGCGTCTTTATCTTCGCGAGCATTTTTTGCCCTCGGGCATCGTCAAACGAAGCAAAGTTACCGATCAATACAGCGACCTCAGTCACTTGGACTCTACTGGCATATCGCATTTTTTTGGGTGAGCCATCGGGGTTTAGGCCGAGCCCCTTCTGCTTGCCGGTGTAGTCAAACGATTTTTCATGAGTGTAGGCCTCGAACTTATTTTCTCTGCGGAGTTCATGCACCAGTCGCCGGGCATCGTCCCGAGCACCGTCACCCCGAAATGTTGTGGCCAGCACAAGCCACGGACCGTCATTCTCTGCCAGCGGAAACATGGCCTGAGGATCGACAGCCGTGCCGGAAAACCACGATGTCGGCAGCCATCCATTTTGGCCGAGCGCAACGACAGGCATGCCGGCGAAGAGTCCGCACAGCAGAGTCACTCCGATTGGAAATTGCTGCAAAGAACGGGCCACAATCACGCGAGGGTTTCCTGTTGCTAAGGCTCAGTTTTTGGAAAGGGGCTGGGCTTAATAAAAACGCCCAAGGGAACAGCGATCGCGGCGGGCTGGGAAAGATAGCACCGGCACCACGGCGACACCAGATCGACTCAAACTCCAGAAACAGTGTAAAAATAAGGCATGTCAGCCGCCTGACACTATTTTTGCCGCCTCGTTTACGGAGGCCATTGCTGGCGACACGATTTTCTTGGCCCGCTGCGGAACAATCCCGATGATGATCCACGTGATTCAAAAACCTCGATGGCATCGCGTTTCATTGACACGAACCCTCCTTGGAATCGTCTGGCTGTTGGCCCTCCTTGGGCCTCCGACGCTCATTCTCCGCACCCGCAGCGGTTGGATCGAACAACTTCAAAGCCCAGAAGCCCAAGCCAAGTGGGATACTTTTCGGGAGGATATGAAGCAGCAAGCTGGCCGAGAGGGGCCTGTGCAACGCAAAGTGCCAAAGAGTGCTGAGCCACCGCTGCTCGTGTGGCTGCGCGACTATCTTTGGCTGGCAATCGGCGCGTGGGCGCTGTTTTCCACCGTACTTTGTTTTTTTACCAGCGTGCTTGTGATGGGTGTAGTGGGGGACGCTACTTCCCCAAAATCAGACTTGCCGTGAGAGCGACTACAAAAAACAAAATGAGCGTGATGCCAAGAACACCCAACAGAGAAATCACGTTAAAAACCTCCGGCGTGGCACGGTTCGGACCTGCAGTCCCGCTACCCTACCTTGCGGCGCCTTTGCCCGCTACTCCAGAGGCCTCCGGAAAACATCGTCGGGCATTGGCTGGCAGGCCGTGCGACCAAGTTCGTTAAGCGTGCGTCGCTGGCCAATGGTGTGCCAGGGTGCGACATCTTCA
>QWQJ01000136.1 GCA_003670865.1 Planctomycetota bacterium
ACGACGAGCGGCTTGCCCGCCTTGCTGATTGCTTCAAGCAAAGGAACAAGATTTTTAGCACTCGAAATCTTCTCCTCAAACAAGAGGATGTAAGGATTTTCAAATTCGCAGGTCTGGGAATCGGCATCGGTCACAAAGTGAGGCGAAAGAAAACCTCTGTCAAACTGCATCCCTTCGACCACGTCTACGGTCGTCTCGGATTGCTTGCCTTCTTCGACGGTAATCACACCGTCCTTCCCAACTTTTAGAAAGGCTTCTGCCAGCACATTGCCAATCGTCGAGTCGTTGTTGCCGGCAATCGTGGCGATCTGCATCAACTCTTTCTTATTTTTCTCGTTAATCGGTGTGGCCATAGCCAGAATAGATTTAGATACAGCAGCAACTGCCTTGTGAATCCCGCGTGATAGGGCCATTGGATCGGCTCCAGCGGCGATCATCTTGAGCCCTTCGCGAAAAATAGCCTCGGCCAAAACAGTGGCTGTTGTCGTGCCGTCGCCAGCGACGTCGTTTGTCTTGCTGGCGGCTTCTTTGACAAGTTGAGCGCCGAGATTTTCGAATGGATCTTCAAGGTCGATGTCTTCAGCAACAGTAACACCGTCTTTGGTTACCTTTGGCGAACCCCAGCCTTTGTCGAGGACTGCGTTGCGGCCGCGAGGACCAAGCGTGCTTTTCACCGCACGGGCCAATTTCGAAACACCAGCCAGCAGTGGTTGGCGAGCCTCATCATCGAACACCATTTGTTTGGCCACAGATAACTCCTCTAAAGGACAACAGAAATCAAAGAGAAAGCGAGACGGTTAATATCAATCCTTCATTCACACATTCACAATCAGAACCACGCACACAAAAAGCATGCGACTGTCTGTTTTGGCAGACCGATACCGGCGTTGGGGAAAGGTAAGCAACCCGCGTGCCGCGAAGCGAGTGAACCAAGTTGCGGCGTTGTTTTTGTCTTAAAACGATCATTTTAATATTCGAGACGGTCGATCGCACTCCCTGCGGTGCCGTTTTGGCAGCACCATCGGGCCGCGGCCTCATCTTCTAGCAGAATCAAGGCGTCCAATCTATTCCTGCATCGAGATCACGCACAAATGCGGCCAACAGGTCGGCTGTGCGGTCGGCATCGTCGAGTGAAATAGTCTCCACAGCGGAGTGCATATAGCGATTCGGAACGCTCACTAAACCAGTTGCCACGCCTGAGCGAGTGGTCTGCAACACATTGGCATCGGTCGGAGTGGCCCGACCGCTAGCAGCCAACTGAACAGGAATCGCGTGGCTTGTGGCTGCCGCTAAAAGACGACTGACGACGTGAGGGTTCATGTTTGGCCCTCGATACACGACCGGCCCTTTGCCGAGTGAAATATCTCCCTCAGATTTTTTGTCGATTGTGGGGCAATCAGTGGCGTGGGTCACATCGACGGCGATGGCCACCTGCGGGTCGACTCCGTAGCAACTCGTCTGTGCGCCGCGGAGGCCGATTTCTTCTTGAACCGTTGAAGCCACAAAGAGTGCGCAGGGCAGCGGGCCGGCTGCACTGGCGCGGCGAAACGCTTCGAGCACGACCCACAGTCCGACCTTATCGTCCATTGCCACAGCCGCCGCGAGATTATTTCGTAGCGGTTGAAAACGCAGTTCAAAAGTCACGCAGTCGCCGATTCGCACGACACTCTGGGCATCCGCCTTATCGGATGAGCCAATGTCAATCCAAAGGTCCTTGAGTTTTGGAACCACCTTGCGTTCCTCTTCGGTCAGCAGGTGGATCGGCTTGCGGGCGATGACGCCCGGCAGTGGTCCGCTGGCGGTCCAAATCGTGACTCGTGAACCCACCAACTGCATGGGATCCCATCCGCCAATCGGCTGCACGGAAATATAGCCCTCTGCATCGATGTACTGAACGATCAGGCCGATCTGATCACAGTGGCCGGCCAGCAGCATCCGCAGGGGAGCTGCCGAATTCTTAACGCCGATGACATTGCCGTGCGAATCGGCTGTAATCGTGTCGGCAATGCCGCTTAGATAATCGCGTACAAGGCGTTGAATTGGCTGTTCATAACCAGAGGGGCTAGGCGTTTCGAGCAAACGAACAAGAAATTCACGGGCAGATGCATCCATGCGGCAAAAATCCTCTTGAGGTCGTTTTAAAAACGTTTGATGCGAAGCCCAGTACTCTACGCAATAGTCTCGCGGCGCGGGAATCCATGCCCTGCGAATCGGCCGAACGAGGGCCAGAAGGCGATCGCTGGAGCATGGGTGCCGACCTCGGCTCCAGTCTGGAAGAACGCTGGTATGGATGCGACACATCCGGGGTGACGAACGACCTCAGGCATGGTTAGGATGTGGCCTCACCACACCGAAAATAATTTAGCCTTTCAACAAAGTGACACGCGAGACACCTCATGACTGAACCAGTGCGGATTGGAATCGTCGGCCTCGGTACGGTCGGATCTGGGGTCGTGCGATTGCTTCTGGATTCTGCCGACCACATCAGCCGCCATGCTGGGCGACCGATCATTGTCGAGAAGGCCGTGGTACGCGACATCCATAAAGTGCGCAGCGTGCAACTGCCTAGCGGCACGCTCTCGGCCGACATCCGCGAGATCTCAGGCGATCCCTCGATCTCTGTCGCAGCCTTGCTTGTGGGAGGCCTCGAGCCAGCCCGCTCAATCATGGTAGAGCTATTAGAAAACGGCAAGGATGTGATCACTGCCAACAAGGCGCTATTGGCGGAGCACGGTCCGGAACTCTTTGAACTTGCCCGTAGGAAGGGCAGGTCGATCGCGTTTGAGGCTGCTGTCGCCGGCGGAATTCCGATCGTGGCGGCCATTGGTGAGTGCTTAGCTGCCAATCGCATCGAATCGATTCGGGGGATTCTCAACGGCACAAGCAACTTCATCCTGACGCGAATGGAGGAAGATGGATCGAGCTATGCAGAGGCCCTCAAGCTGGCGCAGTCGAAGGGCTTTGCCGAGGCCGATCCGGCCATGGATGTCGACGGCACCGACGCCACACAGAAGCTGGCGATTTTGGCCCATCTTGCCTTTGGTGTGTGGGTGCCGTGGGCAGACATTCCCCGCACAGGCATCGATGGCCTCGACATCGATCTCCTAAAATATGCCGAAGAACTCGGGTACCGGATTCGACTGGTGGCAGTTGTCAGTCGGGCTGGTAGCAAACTGGCGATGCGGGTGGCACCAGCCTTGGTAAAAATTGGCACGCCACTAGCAGAAACTCGCGGTGCGTATAACGCGGTCAGCATCGTTGGTGATGCTGTTGGACGGATGTTTTTTCATGGCTTGGGCGCGGGGCAGATGCCGACAGCCTCAGCCGTGGTCGCCGACATCATCGACACAGTCGTCGGTCGCACGGCGATAACATTTCGCACGACGGGGCTCCTTTCAGTTGAAACCCCGGCGGCCCACATCAGCGGCGTGGATTCACTGCAGCGTCACTTTCTGCGCATCCGCGTCTCGGATCATCCCGGCGTGTTAGCTAAAATCATGGGCATTCTGGGCGACTACGGTATTTCGATTGCCTCGGTCTTGCAGCACGATGCTACGGGGTTAGCCGATACCGGCGTGCCGCTGGTGATCATGACGCATCAGTGCGCTTCAAGCGCCGTTCGCAACGCCATCGCCGCTATCGACCAGACAGATGTTGTGCGGGGGAAAAGTTTCTGCCTGAGCGTGCTGGATGATTGATCGACGTACCACACAAGGAGACCGCACAAGAGCGTTATGAAATACCTGATCGTGATTCCCGATGGGGCCGCCGATGTCGCACAGCAATCGCTGGGCGGAGCCACGCCCTTTCAGGCAGCCCACACCCCCGCGCTTGAAAAACTTGCTCGGCGCGGCCGCGTCGGTCTCACGAACCATGTGCCCGAGGGACTGCCGCCCGGATCAGAAGTCGCATGCATGAGTTTGCTCGGGTACGATCCCCTGCTCTTTTTTACCGGGAGAGCACCTCTGGAAGCCGCTGCCCAGAATATTTTGCTAGGCGTCCATGACTGGGCCGTCCGCTGCAATCTGGTGACAATTTCCAATCAGACGATGGACGACTTTACAGCAGGACATATTTCTTCTGCTGAAGCGACAGAATTGCTGGTGGCGGCGCAGCAGGGCTTGGCCAGAGACTTCCCGGAGATTGCCGACAGCTGGCAGTTTTTTCCGGGCGTAAGCTATCGCACTCTACTGATTTACCGCGGAGCCGATGGCCCCTCAGAGCCTGCCCCTCTAGCCAAGGACTTACGGGCCACGCCCCCACACGATCTTGTTGACCAAGCGGTGACGGATCATTTTCCACGTGGCAGCGGCAGTCGATTGCTGACAGAAATCATGTCGGCCAGCGCAGGCTGGCTGGAAGGTCATCCGGTCAACAGGGCGAGAATTGCCGCTGGCCAGCGACCGGCCACCCATCTCTGGCTGTGGGGCGCGGGCCGAAGTCCTTCGCTGCCGTCTTTTAAGGATACGTATGGCCTGAGTGGCACGATGATTACCGCTGTCGACTTGCTGCGAGGATTGGCAGCCCTGGCTGGTTGGAAACGCTTGGAGGTGGCGGGAGCCACTGGCTATCTCGACACCGACTACGCTGCCAAGGGTTCAGCCGCCATTGCTGAATTTGCCACGACCGATCTGGTCTGCGTTCACATTGAAGCGCCTGATGAGGCCAGCCACGAGGGCAATGCCTCCGAAAAAGTTAAGGCGATCGAACAGATCGACGCGCTTATTGTGCAGCCGATTGCAAACTTTTTAGCGACTCAAGGTGACCACAGGATTTTAGTCTGCCCCGATCATCCGACATTTCTTTCGACGAAAACACACTCCCGTGGCCCGGTGCCGTTTTTAATAGCCGGAACAGGAATCGCGCCGTCGGGTCAACTGTCGTACGACGAAGTGGCAGCCGCTGCGAGCGGCCAGAGCGTAGAGCCAGGCTTTGGGTTGATGTCAAACTTTTTAGGGCTCAGCTGACCAAAAGCAAAATCCGAGGAGATCAGCAGTAATGGCTTTGGTAGTACAAAAATTTGGCGGCACGAGTGTGGCTGACCCGCAGAAGATTCTGGCGGCTGCGCAAAAAGCCGTCGCGCGACATCGGGCTGGCGATCAGGTTGTTGTTGTCGTTAGTGCGATGGGCCATCAAACCGATGTGCTTGTCGATCTGGCTCGACAAATCAGCGATCGACCAAGCGCGCGTGAGATGGACATGCTCCTCTCGACCGGTGAGCAGGTCAGTGTTGCCCTGTTCGCGATGGCCATTCAGTCGCTCGACGTAAAGGCCGTCAGCCTAACAGGAGCCCAAGTCGGCATCCGTACTGACAGCACCCACACCAAGGCAAGAATCAAGTCGATCTCGACTGACCATGTGCAAAAACTCCTCGATGACGGAGCGATCGTGATTGCCGCAGGTTTTCAAGGGATCGACCAGAACGGCAATATCACAACGCTAGGCCGCGGAGGTTCCGACACAACAGCCGTTGCCTTAGCGGCGGTCTTGCGTGCTGATCTTTGCGAAATCTACACCGATGTCGATGGCATCTTTACGACAGATCCGCGACTGCTGCCCGAGGC
>QWQJ01000093.1 GCA_003670865.1 Planctomycetota bacterium
GCATACTTGCCGAGAAAGGCATCGGCGACAAGGCCACCCAGAATCGGAAAGAAATAAGCACTGGCCACGAAAAGATGCATCCACTCCCGCGACTGTGACTCGCTCATTCCGTCGCTTTGACCTGTCGATGAGAGGAGGTATTGGGTCATAAAGACAACGAGGATTGTCTTCATGCCGTAAAAGCTAAAACGCTCGGCCGCTTCGTTTCCTACGATGTAGGGGATGCCGGCGGGCATCGTGCTAGTGGCTAGAGGATGCGTGCGGTAGAGGCTCGTGTCTGAGGGCATGGTCTAGGGGGCTTTCAATGTGGGTGCGGCAGACCAGCATGGACCATAGTGGAAAGAATCGCAATCTGGACAATCTCCGTAATGGAATCGCCACCTGACCGAACACCCATTATCGATGCACCCGCTGCCCGCTCGGGAGGGCTGACGGTTCCACGCCCAGGAGGGCTGGTGGTCGTCACAATCGACAGGCTACCAGCGTGGATGCTCTCGGCATGGGGAGCGACATGGGTCTCGACGCCGTCGCTCGACAGTTTGGCCGGCAGGGGTCTTATTTTTGACAGAGTCATTCTGCCGGTATCAGAGCCACTAGGGATACTGCAAAGCTTGCTCTACGACCGGGCCGGTGCCTCGCTCTTTGCACACGCTCGCGCACTCGACTGGCCAGCGACCATTGTGACCGATGATCTTTCGATCATTGAAAGTCTAGCGGGCCGCGACAGCAGCATGGCTTGCGTCGAGGTTCGGCATGTCGAGGCCGTGGCCAAGGCCACTGTTGAGCGAGATGAAAAACGCACCAATCTCAGCCGGCTCTTTCAGGCGGCGGGCCATCTGATTGAGTCGGGTGGGCAGCGGATGGTGTGGTGCCACGCTGGGAGTCTGGGGCTCTCGTGGGATGCGCCGAACAGCTTTCGGGAGCGTTACATCGATCCCGAGGACCCCACGCCACCGGCTGGTGCGATCGTGCCACAATTTTCTGTCGACGCCACAACCGATCCAGATTTGGTTGTGGGCAGCCGTCAGATTTTTGCCGGACAGTTGACGCTGCTAGACCATCAACTGGGCCACTTACTTTTGACGGTCGCGGAGGCCGAAAAAAAAACTGGCCCGTGGAGCGTGCTGGTGGTTGGATTACGCGGCCTGCCGCTGGGATTGCACGGCTGGGTTGGCTGTCACGATGAGTTTCCACCCTACAGTGAAGCAATCCATCTGCCGGCGATCCTCGTTGACGCAGGCCGTCGCATGTCGAGTCAGCGGTACGGGGGCCTTGTCATACCAGCGGACTTGGGCGAGACAGTGGCGGCCCTTTTGGGCGGCAGTGTTTCACCCCTCTGTGATCAGGCAGAGCCGTGGCGGGGCAGGAGTCTGATGGGGCTGCTTGAGTCGTGGTCGAGCGTGCCCCGGGACCGGGTGATTGCGACAGGGCAAGGGGGGGCTGCCGTCGTCACGCCCGACTGGCACTTTGTCTCATCGCGAACATCTGCCGGCGTTGAAACAGCGAGCGGTCTGTTTGCCAAGCCGGATGATTTTTTTGAGCTCTGCGATGTCGCCAATCGCTGCCCCGCGACGCAAACTATTTTTGCCGAGGCGCTTTTATCGATCCGGCCCGACGCCCCACATGCAGCGTGGTTTGCGCCTTTCAGAGAAGGGCTCTGCACGGCTCAAGGCAGCTGATTTACGCCAAAAACACCGTTTGCCACCGATCCTTGAGATCGCTATCCTCCCACCCGTATCGCGAGCGGAATTGAGGCTAGGAATCTGTCAGGAACACGCAGAGCCGATGAACGAACCCTTGCTCTTTCAGCGGATGGTTTGCCGGGCGGCGGCGGCGGCTAGCTTCGTGCTCGCCTGTTCGGCGGTGCTTCAGGCAGCGCCCGCAGAGCCCCCGATCACGATTCAACTGACGTGGGGCGGTGGCACGTCGCAAACGTGGTCGGGTTGGATTCGGATCGTCCATCAAAAAGCAGCTGCTGATGATCGCCAGCGCAAAGCGGCCGGCAGTGCAGATGTGGTGGGCCCTCCCGAAGTGCTCGGACTGGTTGATCTACGGTGGCAGCCGCTGTGTGTCGAGCCAGATGCTTTGGCCACGATGCACGCCGAGGGCCATACGCTCTGGGTTCACCAGTCTCATTCCACCAACAGCAGTGGCGTTGAATTGGCTGTTGAGAATTGGCGAGATGCCCGCCTAGAATTGCAGTTGATCCCCAATGGCCGCGCGGATGCTGCCACATCGCTCGAAATGTCGGTGGCCGAATTAATCTCCACGCAAAAGCAGCAGGCGCTGGATACCGATGGAAATCGCCTCACCGTGCGGCGGGCCGATAGCGACCTCTTGCGGGTTGTGTTTGAGTCAGAAACTCCGCAGCGAAGTGATGCAGCCAGCGTCGCACCGACTTTAAAAAAGCCGGGCGATCTCGTGCGGTTTTGGGTCTATCCACTTCTGCCTGCCCGAGCAACTCACTTGGGCGCGATCGAACTGCGGCTGCGATTAAAAAACTCGGCCAGAGCAGAAGATATTCACTCCGAAGCGATCCTATTGAAAGCGGTATCGCTTGCCGAGGGTAACGACTCTCCAGCGATCGATCGGGGACCGGTAGCGTTTGAGCCGGTCGCGTTTGAGGTGGCGGTGCCCACGCGGGAAGGTGCCTACGACATTGAGCTCGAAGTCATGGAGCGAGGTGGTCTGCGCTGGACTCGATCGCTCACTGCTCGAACTCTGCAGGTGGTAGCGGTCGGTGATCTACCTCCGAATCCGTTGCCAGAGGGGCGGCCTGAGGCCGGCTGGAAAGTCATCTACGAACTCGATCCGGGTAGCCCACGGTTGCACGAACGGCTGCGTCGGATGCCGGGCATCGGCCTGCCGTCGGTACCCAACCTGTCGATGCCGCTGCCGAGCATGGGTCTGCCAGCGATTCCCCGACCACTTTTGCCGCAAGTGGCTTTGCCCCGAATGCCTGCCGTCGGCCTGCCGACAATGTCGTTGCCAACCGTGGCGTCAATGGTGCCTCGATTGAGTGGGTTGCTCGCCAGCGGCCACTCAAAAGTCGAAGCCCATCCGCTTGGTCCTATGCTGCGATTGCCTCCTGCCCGCTCCAGCAGTGAGCCCTCGTGGGAAGGCATCGTCATCGCTGCGGTGCAGGCAGGCCTGCCACATCGCGTTGAAATCGACTACCCAAACAATCAAAACGCAGTCTTTGGCGTCACGGTGCTTGAAGTCAATGCTGCCGGAAGCGTTGTCGAATCGCGGCACAGCGGCGGTTTTCGCGTCTGCCACCCTGTCGTTGAGGAACTGCAGCCACCCGGTCTGGCTCGACACAGCTTTGTCTTTTGGCCGAGTACAAAAAATCCGCTGCTCCTCATTTCGAACCCGTCGAGTCAGGGCGGCGCGATGTTCGGGCCGATTCGAATTTCAGCGGGACCGCTGCGACTGCCTGCCCTCGAGGCGTCTGGAATGCGAGTCGCGACTGCGTCGGAGTTGATTTCCAAGCGGCGTGTGCATGCCTATCTCCACAGCGACGATATTTTTGAGTTTGCCGCCGCAGATCGTTGCGATCCTGCCAGCGGACAATCAGTCGTCGATTGGCAGGCCACCTTGGCCGGTATCGAACGCTCCGCACAATGGCTGGCTAGCGAGGGAATCGGAGGCGCAATGGTGGGCGTCTATGATGAAGGCCGTGCCCTCTGGCCATCAAAGCTTGGCATCGACGCGCGAGGCCACAAAAATCCGGCGGTGTTTGAAAACAGTCTGGATCCCCTGCCCAAAGATGTGCTGGCAGTGCTGTGTCGGATTTACGCCCGAGAAAATCTCCGCGTGGTTCCCGCGCTCTCTTTCAATGCTCCGCTGCCAGAGCTAGAAAAAATTCTCAACAGTTTGCCAGCCGATGCCGCTGGCATTGCCTGTCTGGGTCGCGACGGAAAGCCTCGCCGGATCACGGGCAAAGCCTCCATGATCCACTACAACATTTTAGATCCCCGCGTCCAACAGGCGGCCCTGCGGGTTGTTGGCGAAGTGGCTGAACGGGTTGCGCGATCGCCCGCCGTGGATGGCTTGGCAGTCGTTGTGCCGCACGATGGCTGGACACATTTGCCAGGCGTAGCGTGGGGTCTGGATGATCTGACATTCAATCGATTTATGCAGAGCGTTACGGTGCCTGGTGCTTCGGCCGGTCTTCTAGACAGCCCGCCGCTGCCCAGCGGCGAGGATCGCTTTGCTGCTCGGGCCTTGCTCGTAGAGGGACCGCTGCGGGAGCCATGGCTCAACTGGCGAGTCGCTCAGGTGGCTGCATTTCATGCTCGCCTGGCCGATACCCTGGCTGCTTGCGACCGCCGACTTTGCCTGTTTGTCGTGCCGACAACTTTATTTTCACAAGGCGATCTGGCCATTCGATTTAGGCCGACGCTTTCGCCGGAGCCTTCCGATGCTGATCCGCTGCGTGACGTTGGCATCGATCCCGGAGCGATCACGGCCCACCGCGGCATTGTCTATGTGTCGCCGCATGTGCATAGCGGAGCCGACACTCTGCTGGAACAAAGCTCGATCCATCATGCCAACTGTAGCCTCTCAATTGTGCGGAGCACCGCTCGGGCCGCTCGCCGAGGCGTGGTCTGCCTCCAACAGCCACTCGCCCTTGATGTCAAGGAAATCTTGCCGCATGGGCCATTTGGATCGGCGACGTCCAAGGGCAGAATTGCGATTCATGCCGTGGCGACTGGAGCTGCCAGAAATCGCTCGCTGGCTGAATCATTTGTGGCGTCGGATGTGGAGGTGGTGTTTGATGCCAGCTTGTGCTACGCCCAAAGCGAGAACGTGAATGTCGCGGCCAATTCAGCGCTTGAGTCGCTGCCGCCGCAGACCATGGCCGTTGTCGAGAATCTACCGGCGCCGCTTGTCGTGCGGGTTGGAGACGGTGAATCGGGAACATGGATAACCGTTGTGAATGCCGGCGGCGTGCCCTGTCGCGCCGTCTTGGCCTTGGATGGGAGGCCGTCCACCACGGTCGATGCGGCCGATGGTGCGCAGGTGCCGCTGGATGCTGCTGGCGGCGTGAATGTAGCTCTTGAGGCATGGGGCGTGAGATCGCTTGTGGTCGATGGCCAGAGGAATGTGCGGGGAGCAGAAGTTCGTTTTGCTGAATCCGTGAAGCCATCCATCGAGCAGAAGCTAGCGCGAGTGCGTCAGCGACGGGCTGTTTTGGAAATGCCGCTGCCGCTCAAGGTGCTCGACAATCCTTCTTTTGATTTGCCATCGCTGGCTGGCACAGTCACTGGCTGGGAGCTGGTTGAGTCCAAACGCGGCACTCTCAGCCTTTCGACCGAGGCCGGCCAAGGGGGCCGCCAAGGGGTTGTCTTCTCGTCGATCAATGGCCTCTCGACGGTACGGAGTAACCCCTTTGAACCTCCGGTCACAGGCCGTATCAGTCTGGCGGTTCGGCTGCGGGTGCCCGGCGGAGGGCCGCAACCGCCGCTGCGACTCGCCCTTGAGGGTGTGGAAAATGACAAAGAATACTATCGGTTCGCCGCTATCGGTGGGCTGGCTGGTGGCAA
>QWQJ01000011.1 GCA_003670865.1 Planctomycetota bacterium
CGCTTTTCCCCGATGGTTTTTTCGATGAAGTTCAGATTCAGGCTTCTGTGTTGTCCAGCGATCGGCAAAATGACGGCGACATCCTCGCCATGAATGGTGCCTCGGCCGCGCTTTGCATCTCGCACTTGCCTTTTCGTGGACCCTTGGGGAGCGTGCGGTTGGCTCAGGTCAACGGGCAGTTCGTCCCTTTCCCGACGCAAGATCAGCTGGAGGAAAGTGACTTGGATCTGATCGTTTCCGGTAGCGAATCAGCCGTGTTGATGATCGAAGGCTTTGCTCGGGAAATGCCGGAGGATCGGATGTTTCAGGCCATCGAGGAAGCCCAGCGAATCATCAAGCAACTCTGCGGGATGCAGCTGGAGTTGATGCAAAAAGCTGGCAAGCCCAAGAAGGAATTCACGCTGGTCGATTATAAACCCTTGCGGGATCTTCTCACGGCTAGTTCTCTGAGCGAACTCAAAACGGCCAAGGCAATGCTCGTCAAGTACGACCGAGGTCAGGCCGTCAAGGCTCTGCGCGAGCGAGCCAAGGCTGAGATTGTCGGGCCGCAGGCCGGGGCTGACAACGGTTTTAGCGAACTCGATTTTTCTCACGTCTGGCATGCTCTGGAGGAGCAGGCCGTTCGCGAACTCATCCTCGAGGGGAAGCGACCCGACGGCCGCGACAATAACAGTTTGCGTGCTATTCATTGCGAGGTCGACTTGTTGCCGCGGGTGCATGGTTCGGCGCTGTTTCAGCGTGGCGAAACACAGGCCCTGATCACCGTTGTTCTTGGCACTGGCAAAGACGAGCAGAGAGTCGATGGATTGCTCGAGGAGTATTCCAAGAAGTTCATGCTCGACTACTACTTTCCATCATTTTCGGTGGGCGAGGTTCGCCCGATTCGCGGCCCCGGCCGCCGTGAGATTGGCCATGGCGCATTGGCTGAGCGAAGCGTCAAGCCGGTGTTGCCTGATCCTGATCTGTTTCCCTACACGATTCGGATTATTTCCGACATTCTGGAGTCAAACGGTTCGAGTTCGATGGCGTCTGTGTGCGGTGCAACGCTTGGACTCATGGCAGCAGGTGTGCCGATCACAAACCCCGTTGCCGGAATTTCTGTCGGCCTTGTCAAGCATTCGGAGAGCCAGTGGGTCCTGCTGACAGACATCATTGGTGACGAAGATCATTATGGCGATATGGACTTTAAGATTGCCGGATCACAAGCCGGTATCACGGGGATTCAACTCGATCTGAAGATTGACGGCATTTCCTCGGCCATCATTGAAGCCACATTGAAGCAGTCTCGCGTGGCGCGTATTGAAATCCTTCGCTCGATGGTGTCGGCGATCAGCCGGCCTCGTTCGGAGATTTCGCAGTGGGCGCCGCGTCTGTTACGCACGCACATTGATCCAGAAAAGATCGGCCTCTTGATCGGCCCTGGTGGCAAGACAATCCGTGCTATTCAGGAATCGACGGGTGCCAGCATTGAGGTTGAGGACGATGGCACAGTGACTGTCGCCAGCCACGATGCCGAAGGAGCCACAGCTGCTCTGGCCAAAATCGAGGCTCTCACAGCTTCGATTCAGGTGGGACGGATTTACGAGGGTCGCGTCACGAGCATCAAGGATTTTGGTGCGTTCATTGAGTTGGTGCCCGGCAAGGATGGCCTCTGTCACGTCAGCGAGCTCTCCGACGATTACGTCTCCTGCGTAGCTGATGTCTGTCGGGTTGGCGATGTCATGCGTGTTAAAGTGATTGCAGTTGACGATCAAGATCGGGTGAAACTGAGTCGCCGTGCGGCGATGCGAGAACTCGCCGAAAACACCACTCCACCAACGCCTGCCTAAGACGGGTCTCAAAAAAGGAGTCCGCTTAGGGTGGAAACGGCCATGTCGGACAGCGACGAGTCGGGGCACTTGCGAGCGGAAACATATGCGGAATTTGCGGCTCTCGTCGGCACTCTTGCGCATGAGATCCGCAATCCGCTCTCGACCATTCGGCTCAACATGGAATTGTTGGCGGAGGATTTTGAGAGCACCGATCTTGATTCACCAACAAAGCAGCGGGATCGCCGGGCGAAGGCCAAGATCGATCTGGTTCGACAGGAGTGTGATCGCCTGCAAAAATTGCTCAGTGATTTCCTGGATTTTGCTCGACAAGAATCGTTGAATCTCGAACCCGGAAGTCTGAATACCGAGATTGAGCAATTGCTGGATTTTTTCGCCCCGCAGGCCGAGGAGAGGGGCGTTGAGATCGTGCGTTATCTCGACCCGGAATTGCCCACCGTCCGGCTTGACCGTGAAATCTTTCGCGCAGCCCTCCTCAATCTGATCATCAATGCCGTTCAGTCAATGGAGACGGGTGGACAACTGGTCGTGCGAACAAGATCTTCAGGACTGGGTGTCGTATTGGAGTTGATCGATACGGGCTTAGGTATGGACGAGGAAACTCTGGCAAAGGCATTTCGCGCATTTTACACGACCAAGCAAGGTGGCTCAGGATTAGGACTGCCGACCGCGAGAAAGATCGTTGAGGCACATGCCGGTACGATTGACATCGAAAGCGCTGCAGGCCGAGGCACTAAGGTATCAATCTGGCTCCCTGCACCGCCGCGTCTGTCTATCGCAAGTGGTGCCAACAGGCGAAATGAAACGTAGCAGTTTGCTCTGAGTTGATCTTGAGCCACCACAGTCTCTGCCGGTCAACGCCTAGGGAATCGTTCACAAACGATATTAGGTGAGGAAGCGTACTCCACTCGAGCCAATTCTCCCCAGCCGTCAGGCCTTAGGCTTGGCCTGACAAATCGACAGCCTTCCGAAGGCGGCGCGAACGACTAGACGAAACGTTGCGTAAGCCCGTATTATTTTGATCATCCCACCCATGAAAGAGTTGGAATACCGCTTGAACCACGCCGCAACAACAGCGATACCAACCGCCATGGATGCAGGCTCCCAAGCACTGGTGCGCGTACTTGTAGTCGACAATGATGTCGTGCATGCGCGAACGATGGGCGAGGGACTGAGCCGCCTTGGCTACCAATGTGTGGTGGTCGGGAGTGGCTTGGAAGGTGCCAAGAAAATAGAACAAGAGACGTTTGATGTTGTCGTTACAGATTTGATGATGAACGACATGAGTGGCCTTGATATTCTCGCACGTGCGAAGAATGTTGCCCGTGAAACTGAGGTCAACGTTGTCACAGGCCACGGCACCGTGCCTTCTGCTGTTGCTGCAATGCAGCAAGGCGCTTTCACCTATCTGCAAAAGCCACTGGATCTTGGCCACCTACGGACTGCGGTTGAAAAGGCTTCTGAGGGAATCAGGCTCAAACGCCAAAACCTCGAACTCAACCGCCGTCTCGATGAGAAATTTGGATTTGAAGGTGTGGTTGGCTCAAGCCCACAGATGCTCGGACTGATTGAACGGCTCAAACGCATCGCGCCGACCGACGCCACGGTGCTGATCCAAGGGGCAACCGGTACGGGAAAAGAACTTGTGGCTCAGGCAATTCACCAGAATAGCCCACGCAAGAGTAAGCCGTTTGTCGCGCTGAACTGTGCGGCGTTGAGCGAACACATTCTTGAAAGCGAACTCTTCGGGCATGTGCGTGGCGCTTTTACCGATGCCTCAACAGATCGCGTGGGTAAATTTGAGTTTGCCAACGGGGGCACGCTTTTTTTGGATGAAGTTGGTGACATGCCGATGGCCACGCAGATCAAACTCCTACGAGTGCTGGAGTCTGGGGAAATCACACGCGTTGGATCCAACACGCCATTGCATGTGAACGTTCGGATTCTCTCGGCCACAAACCGTAATCTTGAGGAAGCGATTGCCGCTAGCAGTTTTCGTAGCGATCTCTACCACCGTCTCAAAGTGATCACCATCGGGATTCCCACGCTCGAGGAACGGGCGGCCGATATTCCGCTTTTATGTGAGCACTTTGTCAAGCAGTTTGCCAAGCGGCACACCAAGCCGAACAAGGGTATTTCGCCAGGAGCCCGTGCTAAGCTTGTGGCCTACGTGTGGCCAGGGAATGTGCGTCAATTGCGCAACGTCATCGAAAGCATGGTTGTGGTTGACTGCGACGGAACGCTCGATGTGGATGATTTGCCGGTTGAGCTCGAATCGGTTGTGCCAAAGGCTCCGCTGTCGGCCTCTGAAATGCAAGTAGGACTATCGGCCCTCGTGGGGCGACCGCTTGAGGATGTGGAGCAAATATTCATCAGTGAAACGCTCAAACTCACTGGCGGCAATCGCGAGCAAGCTGCTGAAATGCTCGGCATTGGCGAGCGCACGCTCTACAGAAAAATCAAGGAATTTCAGCGGTCCGGACAACACTCCGCTGAGTGAGCAGTGTCGTCCGGAGCGCGAGTCACACGCATGGAACGGATTCACACGCTGCCGATGTCGGTTGTCAACCGGATTGCCGCCGGAGAGGTGGTTGAACGGCCAGCGAGCGTCGTAAAAGAACTGCTCGAGAATGCCCTCGATGCCGCTCCTTCGCGCATCGACGTGGCACTCGAACAGGGTGGCATTGCCTTGGTACGCGTCGTCGACAACGGCGCTGGCATTGAGGCCGATGATTTGCCGCTGGCAGTCGCGGCCCACGCAACGAGCAAACTCCGCGTAGCAGAAGACCTAGAGCGGATTACAACGCTCGGCTTTCGCGGCGAGGCTCTGGCATCCATTGGCGAGGTGTCGCGGCTTGTCATCCGCTCCCGCACGGCAGCGGCTGGTTCGGGGGCGGCGATTGAAGTCAATGCAGGACAGATTGGTGAAGTTGTGCCCCATGGCTGCGCGTTGGGCACGATCGTTGAATCGCACCAACTTTTTGCCCATGTGCCAGCTCGCAGAGCCTTTCTTCGCGCGCCTGCGACAGAGTGGTCCCATGCGTCGGAGGCCTTTGTGCGGACGGCGCTGGCTCATCCAGCAGTGGCAATGTCGCTTTCCCACAACGACCGTTGCATCCACGATCTTCCAGCCGCCGCCGACTGGCGATCGCGGATTGGCAGCATCTTCGGCACGGCGATGAGTGACAAACTGATTGAAGTTGAGGCCGACGACGGCGAAATATTCCTGCATGCACTCGTCGGCCGGCCTGAGGCCGATATGGCCAGCGGTCGACTGCAGCACCTCTTTGTTGTCGGCCGTCCCTTTCGAGATCGCTCGATCCTCCACGCCGTGCAAGAGGCCTATCGCGGGCTACTACTTTCTGGGCGGCACCCCATTGTATTCCTGCAGTTTGCCTTGCCCGCAGAAATGGTCGACGTCAATGTCCATCCAGCCAAAATCGAGGTGCGATTCCGCGAGCCCTCACGGCTCTACCGGCTGGTGCTTTCTGCTTTACGTACAAATTTTCTCAGCAGTGACATGGGAACGCGACTTGAACCGCGTTTACGCGAGGCGCCCGCTCCGTGGTTTGGATCGCCAGAAGCTCGTGCCCCGAAGCCGACGCAAGCATTTTCGGGCGGTCTTTTTGCCGATCGTGAGTTTTCGACGCCGGCGGCTGTGGTTATCAGAAAAGAGCCGTGGGAAGAGCCAGTGGCGCAGGCAATGCAGGCCCCC
>QWQJ01000144.1 GCA_003670865.1 Planctomycetota bacterium
CAGGAGCTTTGGCAGGAGCTTTGGCAGGAGCTTTGGCAGGAGCGATTAATTCTTTGACGAGGATGATCTTCTCGACTGTGGCGACTTCTTCAACAAGAGGGGCTTCGACGGCTTCAGCTTCAGCCACAACTTCAGATTCGACAACGATGACCTCAAAGGCATTCAACACCTTGGGGTCACTTTCGGGAACTGGTTCAACTGAAAAAGAATCAA
This sequence comes from Planctomycetota bacterium, assembly GCA_003670865.1. Classification (GTDB taxonomy): domain Bacteria; phylum Planctomycetota; class Planctomycetia; order Pirellulales; family UBA1268; genus BAIKAL-G1-2R. The sequence continues at coordinate 214 of QWQJ01000144.1, forward strand.
AATCACTAATGACATCTGCTTGAATGCCATCTGCGATGGGTTCGTCTAGCGGCATAAAACTCGTTGTGGCATTGTCAGATTCGTCAGCCTTTCGCTGAACCGGCGTTGAGACCAATGGCTGCCCGGCATATTCAACACGAAATGCCATATTCCCTATCCGCACAATGCTGTTTGGGGGAACGGGCGTTTTGGTGCTCGTCGGAATCGGTTTATCCTCTAACAAAGTGCCATTCGTCGAACCCAAGTCGCGGATAAAAACCACGCCATCCAAAGCAAAAAACTCACAGTGTCTGCGACTGACGCGATCATGCTGAATACGAAACTGCACCTCTTCACCACGGCCGATCAGGAGCGGCAAAGTGACCGGTAACGATCCCTTCTTGTCTTTTGGAGAAATGATCACAAAGCGGATATCCACGCATACCATCCTTTCTAATAATCCTAACTCGTCTGGAAGGGATTCCAATTTGTCTTGCCAAGTTCCCCAGAAAACCGCACTTACCCAGAGGGTGATCTTGCGGCAGGCGGCTTGGCCCCTATAATCAGTGAGTTTCCGGCCGACACTTTTCGCCGCTGGCCCCATGGGTTCAGATCGAACGGAACGTCGAGTGTATCGATTGCGGGTGTAGCTCAGTTGGTAGAGCACCACGTTGCCAACGTGGTTGTCGTGGGTTCGAATCCCATCACCCGCTTTTAAGCAGTTACGGTTTTGTCTCTTTCGTGTGTTTCATCCCTCTTTGGGCCTTGCCGCAACAGGCGAGGCTCTTCACTCTTGCTCCCGTTCGGAAACCTTCATGTCATCTTCAGATACCCTCGACACCACGCTGGCCGCCTCCACTCAAATCACTCTTGAACCGGGGGTTCAAAGCCAAAGCGATCTCGTTGCCCAAAAGCCGCTCGCGTTGGTCATCACCATCAGTGCGGTTTCTACATGCCAGCGGCGAGTGAGTATTTCGATTCCCAGAGAAGATATCGACCGCTACTACGCAGAGGCCATTGGCGAGTTGATGCCCAATGCACAACTGCCTGGTTTTAGACCAGGTCGGGCCCCTCGCACGCTCGTCACCAGTCGCTTCAAGTCGGAACTCTCCGATCAGATTCGCTCGAAGCTTTTGACTGACGCTATGACGCAGGCTTCGGAGCAGGAAAAGCTTTCTCCGATCAGTGAGCCGGATATTGATATTGGTGCAGTTTTGCTGCCAGACGAAGGCCCGATGACATTCGAATTCTCAATTGAGGTTCGGCCGGAGTTTGACATGCCCCAGTGGAAGGGCCTCTCGATCAAGCGGCCCACCCGGATCATTTCTGAGAGCGATATCGAAGAATCGCTCAGTAATTTGCTCCGGGAAAGGGGCCGATTGGTGCCTTGCGATGGCTGGCCTTTATTGGGAAATATGATTGTCGCCAATCTTCGCTTTCTTGACGGCAACGACAGCAACAAGGTGCTGTCTGAGGTGGCGGAAATGGAAATTGTTGTCCGTCCAAAGCTGTCGTTTGCAGACGCCACCTTAAACGGCTTTGACGCGCTCGTTGCCAAGGCCAAGGCCGGAACCACCGTCACAACAGCCCTGACAGTGTCTGACGAGGCGGCCGTAGAGGCTCTGCGAGGCAAAGAATTGACGATGGAACTGAAAGTTCTGGAGGTCAAAAAGCTGGAACTGCCAGAACTTTCTCCAGATCTACTGATTGAACTCGGAAACTTTGAATCGATTGAGTCACTCCACGATGCGGTGCGGAAGCAGTTAGAAAATCAACTTGAATGGCACCGCCGCCGGCAAGTGCGTCAGCAAGTCTCAATGGCTCTGATAGCCTCAGCCGCCTGGGATCTACCACCGGAACTCTTACGGCGGCAGAGCCAGCGTGAATTGGAGAGGTCGATTCTGGAGCTGCGACGCAGTGGTTTCGACGACGATTCTATCCGCCGCCATGTCAACCAATTGCGGCAAACCGTCATGGCGAGCACCGCTCGCTCGCTCAAGGAGCATTTCATTTTGGAGCGAATTGCCGAAGAGGAATCGATCGCCGACACGGGGGCCGATTACGACTCGGAGATTTTGGCTATTGCGGCTCAGTCTGGCGAGTCACCGCGACGCGTACGGGCCAGCCTTGAGAAGCGAGGCCTGATGGATGTGCTTCGCAATCAGATCATCGAGCGTAAAACAGTCGACCTCATCACATCACACGCTAGCTTTATAGACACGCCCTTTGAGTTTGAGAAGCCAGATGCCGAAGCCGTCGATCATGCTGTGTGTGGAGCTGTTGTGGGTGAGCTTGAGATACCCACGGCCTTGCATGCAGAAAAAGTCGAACAGCGAAGTACGGCCCGCCGCTAGGAGCAGGGCGACTAGTTCTCGGATCATGCCTCAGATAATCACAGTGTCGATTGCAGTCATCCCACCCCTTTACGATTAACCCGAGAACAATCATGCACGAGCGTTCGTTCGATCCATCAGCCTCCAGCGCCCATCGCGACTACCAACGGCAGCGGCAGATGACGCTGGGCGATCTGCTTCTGGAAAATAGAATCATTCTCTTGCAGGGAGAAATTTACGACGGAAACGCCAATGAACTGGTGATGAAGCTTCTCTACCTCCAAAGTGAGAATCGTCGAAAAGAAATTCACTTCTACATCAACTCTCCGGGCGGCAGCGTGACGGCAACGATGGCGATCTACGACACCATGCAGATTCTTTCGTGTCCTGTGGCAACCTACTGCGTGGGTCTTGCCGCGAGTGGGGGCGCAGTGTTGTTGGCGGGAGGTGCCAAGGGCAAGCGATTTGCCTTGCCGCATGCCAAAGTAATGATCCACCAGCCGTACGGGCAAGTTGGTGGGCAGGTCAGTGATATCGAGATTCAGGCTAACGAAATTCTTAAGACGCGGTCGATTCTTAACGAGATTCTGGCCTCCCACACCGGTCAATCGTTTGAGAAAATCGCGAAGGATACCGACCGGGACTGTTACCTGACAGCGACCGAAGCCAAGGACTATGGCTTGGTCGACGAGGTGCTGACAAAGCCCCCGGTGGTCGCTGACGAGGATGACAAAGCCTAAGTGCCCGAAGAGCGAGAGAAATTTCTTTTTGATTGAGACTCTAAAAAACTGACCGAGTAAAAAACCAAGAGATTCTACCATGCCCCTGATTCCCTACGTCATTGAGAAAAGCGGCCGCGAAGAGCGGGCGATGGATATCTACAGCCGCTTGCTCAAAGATCGCATTGTCTTTTTAGGCACTCAGGTCAACGACGAGGTGGCCAATGCCATTGTCGCCCAGTTGCTTTTTTTACAATCCGATGACCCTAAGGCCGACATCCATCTCTATATCAATTCCCCCGGTGGCAGCGTAACGGCGGGTTTGGCGATCTACGACACCATGCAGTTTGTGACCTGCGATGTGGCGACCTACTGCATCGGTCAGTGCGCCTCAATGGGGGCTCTCCTGCTCACCGCTGGGGCCGCAGGCAAGCGAAAGGCGTTGCCCAATGCCCGGATTATGATCCACCAACCGCTTGCCGGCATGGAGGGAACCGCCGAGGAAATCATGATTCATGCCAAAGAGTTTAGCAATGTCAAGCAAAAGCTGAATGCGATCCTGCTGAAGCACACAGGCCATTCGCTGGAAAAGATTGAACAAGACACAGACCGCGATCGTTTTATGTCGGCACAGGAAGCGGCTGATTATCACTTAATCGACGAAGTGATCGACAGGATGCCGGTCGTAAAGGACGTGGCGTAAGAAGCGTAAGTATCTAGCAAGCTGGTTGGCAATGAGGCGCAAGGAGGCGCGTCATGAACAAACAAGCATGGACAGCTATAAGAGCTACGGCCTTTCTGGCTGTTGCGATGCCCCTAGTGGGCTGTAAAAGCGACTTGAATCAGCAGTTGCTTGAACGCGAACTGCGGATGCAGGAAGACCAGATTTATCAGCTCCAAGATGAGCTACAAGAGAAATGTGTGAGACTCGATCGCTCCGCCGGCGAGAACACGAGCCTGCGTAAGCAACTGGGCATCGTTGATGCCGATGCGTCGCTCCCGTCGCGGATGCGATTGCCGCCGGGCGTGGCGGCCCCCGGATTGACTCTGCCGCCAATGGCTGTGCCTGCCTCTCCGGCCCTGATTCCGCCGCCAGTTTTTGTGCCGCCAGGCAGTGCTTCTGCCCCGAGTGGCCCGAATCGAAGTGCTCCCAGCGGTTTACGATTTGGATCACCCGAAGGAAGTCTGCCGCCACAATCGTCTGAGCCTCGAGGCGTCGTCCCCCCGACGCTCGATGGTGTGCCGCCGCTTCCGGATGAGCCTATTTCAAGAGGCGCAGCGGGTCCTGTGGGCCGGAGAATTTCATACGAGGAAAGCCTCGCCGAAGGTTCCAGCGTGACGCACTTAGTCATCAATCAGCAGCGAACGGAGTGCTTTGATGGCGATGGTGACGGTGTCAGCGAAGGTTTGGCTGTTGTGTTTGAGCCCCGCGATGCTGACCAGCGATTGGTGACTGCCGCCGGCGATGTCTCGATCATGGTGCTTGATCCGGCAGTGGATCCGGGGATTTCAGGAGAGAGCGTTTGCATGGCGCGATGGGATATTCCTACGCAGGAGGCGATCACCCATTTTCGACGCACCTCACGGGCCCGCGGCTTGCACTTTGTGCTGCGATTTCCCGGACAACTCCCCCAAGCCGACCATCTGAGGCTCGTGGTGCGAATGACAGCGTTTGACGGCAAGGTCTTTGAAACTGACAGCCTTGTGGCCACTCATGCCAAACCGATTCCATAAAAACAACGGCGAGCGCAGTGCCAGCCAGTCTGTGCAACCAAGTAAACGGCTTGTCTAGAGGCCCTTGTCTTCGAGGAAGTTGAGCAGGTCGGCAACACGATTGGAGTAGCCCCACTCGTTGTCGTACCAACTCACCACCTTAACTAGGTTTCCTAGGCCGATCGTATCGACGGCAGAGAAGATGGAACTATGAGGATCCCCTTTCAAATCAGTTGAGACGAGTTCCTGATCGGAATAGCGGAGGATGCCCTTCAGCGGGCCTTCAGCGGCTTTCTTCATGACCGCATTGATCTCGGCTGGCGATGCCTCCTTGTTGAGCAAAGCTGTAAAGTCGACAACGCTGACGGTAGCCACCGGCACGCGAAAAGCCATGCCCGTAAACTTCCCCTGCAACTCTGGGATGACGAGACCCACGGCTCGCGCCGCACCGGTGCTCGAGGGCACGATATTCAACGCCGCAGCCCTTGCATCGCGCAGATCCTTGGCAGCGGTATCGACTGTCTTTTGCGAATTGGTGTAGGCGTGCACGGTTGTCAGCAGACCGCGATCGATGCCGTACGTTTCATGCAGCACCTTGGCGACCGGGGCCAGTCCATTGGTCGTGCACGATGCATTGGAAATGACGTGATGTTTCTTGGGATCATACATGGCATCGTTGACGCCCAGCACGATCGTGAGATCCTCGTTTTTAGCCGGAGCCGAGATAATGACCTTCTTGACGCTGTCGCGTTTGTGAGCAATCGCCTTGGTCGCATCGGTAAAAAACCCCGTGCTTTCGACGACGATCTGGACTCCCTCACTGCCCCAGGGAATCGAGCCGGGATCTTTTTCAGCAAAGACCTTGATTTTGTGGCCATCGACAACCAGGTCGTTGCCTTCGTAGCCAACATTTCCTTTGAAGGGGCCATAATTGGAGTCGAATTCCAGCAGGTGGGCATTGGTTTTAGCGTCGGTGAGGTCGTTCAAAGCCACGACTTGAACATCGCCGTTCAAGCCATACTTCTCGTAAATAGCGCGGTAGGTAAGACGACCGATGCGGCCAAAGCCATTGATACCAACGCGAATGGTCACAGAGAATCTCCTCAAGCAGGACGTCGTGTAGAACGGTCGCATCCGCGACGTTGCGGTGGAGCGACCAAAAAAGGGGGACCGAGGAATATACACCGTTCTTGTGGAGCGGCTCAATCAGCGCGAATTTTTTCGGGGTTTTTGCAGGACGTAATCTGATTTGCCGCAACAATAGCCCTCCTCTGGCTGGGACTCGCGAGGTCGTCGCTTTCAGCTGACAAGACGGATTATGATCCAGCTCTTTCGGTCCCCGAGCCATGGACTCGCTTTCTGGCCGACACATTTCCTGAAACAATCGATACTTGGAGATCTCGTGAGGCAGCGAGCATTCGAGACCCGGGGCCAGACACAGCCAATTTTCCCAACAGCCCCTACACGCTGCCTCGGGGCTGGGTTTATGTTGAGACATCGCCAGCCAATTGGAACGCTGCCATTCGCAACGTTCAGTCGGCCGGTTGGAACTGGGAATATCTCGTCCGGGTGGGAATCACCGATCGGGTGGAGTTCCGCGTATTTTCTAACGGCATATGTATTCGCAAGCTGGTCTGGGCCAGCCTGCCAATACAGGCATGGCGCCCTTGGTGCTCGACACGAAAATCCATCTCTGGGGAGCCGATGATGTAGCCAGCACAGTCACGCCGGCAGTCGGCATTGAGTTTTATCTGCAAACCGACTGGGCAAGTCCGTCTCTGCAAGTGGGCACACAGCCGGGGGCGATGTTACTTTTTTCCAACGAATTACCGTGGGATGTCAAGCTGGAATGGAATATCGGCCTCGGAGTCACGACGAATGCATCAGGGGGCAATGATCTACCAAGATATCTTTCAGTGTGCGTTCACAAAATCAGTGACAGCCGATCCGGATATTTTCCTGCAGGGCTATGTGAATCAAGCCGCGTTGCCCCGCTTCGGACAAAACACGGTGCTGGGCGGTGGATTTATTCGCTATTGTGGCGATCGCATCTCAGTGTTCGGCAGCTACAACGCAGCCACCGACACAGTCGGCCCCGCATCGGTCGTAAAGCTCGGCGGCGCAGCAGCATTTTAAGAACACGGCATGGATTCCCATTAATAGGTCGCAGAGTGGCTACGGCAGCCGCAATCGAGGTAGACTGTCGTCTTATATATGCAACCGGTCATTGAACTCAGCCACGTTCGCAAGTCGTTCGCCATCCCCGGCGGGGAGACTCTCAGTGTTCTTGATATAGAGTCTTTTGCGCTCTCTCCAGGGGAGCACTGCGCTCTTGAGGGGCAAAGTGGTTCTGGCAAGTCGACACTCTTGAATGTGATCTCCGGGATCATGCGCGCCGATGCCGGCCGCGTGGTCATCGATTCCATCGACTTAAGCGCACTCGACGAGGCGAGGCGGGATCGGGTGAGGGCTGACAAACTGGGACTCGTCTTTCAGCAGTTTAATCTCCTGCCGGGATTTACTGCCCTGGAAAATGTTCTTGTGGCGATGACTTTCGGTTCTGGACGGCCTGACCGCCAGCGGGCGATTCAGCTGCTAGCTGCCGTCGGTCTTCACGACCGCTTGCACCACAAGCCGACGGCTCTCAGTGTGGGCCAGCAGCAGCGGGTTGCAGTCGCTCGGGCGCTAGCCAATCGACCGCGCGCTATTTTGGCCGATGAACCGACGGCGAGCATCGACTCCTCGCACCAACAGCAAGTGATCGATCTCTTACGAAACACGTGCAGCCAACAGGGAGTGGCGCTGCTCGTTGTGACGCACGCCCCAGAGGTGGCGGTGCAATTTCCACGCCGCATACGGCTTGAAGAATTCAACCGAGCAGCAGCGATTGCTGGAGGGGAGGGCCGTCTTCAATGACACTTGTGGGTATAGCGTGGCGCAATATTAGGCAGCGTGCGCTGAGCAGTGGACTGACGGCCTTGTCGCTGGCGCTTGGAGTAACGCTTGTGGTGGCCACGCTTGTCACCGGCGGGATCGTACAGAAAGCCTTCGAATCTGGTTCGGGCCTCGGCTACAACATGATTGTTGGTGCCAAGGGCAGTCCTCTGCAATTGGTCCTCAACAGCGTGTACTTCATCAGTCGGCCGATCGAAAATATTTCCTGGTCGACGTATCAAAGTTTCTTACCAGCAGCCGAGAGAGCCGATGGCATGGATGGCACATTCGCGGCCAGCACAAAAACGGCCGTGCCGATCTGCATGGGGGACTACTTTCGCAGCTTTCGCGTTGTCGGCACCAATGCCGCCATGTTTGATCGACTCACGTGCGGCAACGGCAAGGCATTCAAGTTTGCTTCCGGAGTAAACTTCCGAGACGCCGATTTTTTTGGCGGTGTGCTCGGTGTGACAGTGGCGGCAAAGACAGGCCTCAAGGTGGGCGATCCCTTTGCCCCAACCCACGGGGCTGATGACGGTAAGGTGCACGATCCATTTCGTGTCACTGGCATCCTTGCCCGCACAGACACGCCGATCGACCGGGGGGTGTTTGTCAACATGGAAGGGTTTTATCTTCAGGAGGGTCATGCCAAGCCAGTCAGTCCACAACTCGATAGCCCTTCTGCGAGCGATGAATTAGACCAGGCAACGCACTCTCAAGGCGTGGCCCACGAGCACCAACCGCTTCCCTTTGCGCAGAGGGAGGTGACGGCGATCCTGTTGGAAACCGCGTCGCTCCCGGGGCTCCCTGCCGAGCTGACCGCAATGGGACTGCAGACAACGATCAACGAAGGCCGCGACGCCCAAGCGGCACTTCCGATCGGCGAGATCAGGCAGCTCCTCGATCTTTTTGTCAGGCCAATGGAGCTCCTCTTACTTCTAGTGACAACGCTTGTGGTGATTGTTTCGGCGATGGGAATTTTGGTGAGCATGGTTGGGTCGTCGCTTGAACGCAGTCGAGATGTGGCGATCATGCGGGCTCTGGGCGCCCGCCGCTTGCATGTGCTGACAACCGTGCTGATTGAGGCGGTGCTCTTAGCGGCGGGGGGGGGTCTCGCCGGCTGGGTGCTTGGGCATCTGCTGGTTGGCGCTGTAGGCCCTTGGATCACAAGCAATGCCGGCGTCTCGGCAAGCGTATTATCGATGTCGCCCGGGCCGGAGGCACTGCTAGTGCCATTTTTGGTGCTGCTAGCGATTGGGGCAGCGATTTTGCCCGCGATCGGAGCCTACCGCACTGATGTTGCAAAATGGCTGCAGTGACCCGGTTCGCCGTCACTCTGGCCCGCGTCTGGTGCGGCCTTCCCCTGGCACGAGCAAAGGATGTACAACTAAATACAGACGGGAAGATGGTTTTGTTGCACATCCACCACGGTTACCCTCACGGTCTTATGAAAGGCCTTCTGCAAAAATTAGAACGATTGCTGCTGGCTTTGCTGCTGCTCATCGTCCCCCTTGCTGGCCTAATCAATTCTGTTGTCGCCTGTCCTTTTTGCTCGGCCGTTTCTCTGACATTTGCCCAAGAGATTGCCCAGAGTCAAGCAGCAGTCATTGCCCGACTTGTAGAACCGCCGCCAGTTGGTTCGCTTTTGGCACAGTCGCAGGGGCCGCTGCCCAAAGGAAAGTTTGGGGTGGTGGAAGTGCTCAAGGGAGCCGATCTGGTGAGCGAGGCCGGCCTGCTCGGCGCTAGCGCCGCATTGCTGGAGACGATTACTCTTGAGAATAAGCCGGCTGGCACGCTCTTTTTGCTGATGGGAATCGAACCTCCTGTGCTGAGTTGGTCGAGCCCAATTCCAGTCAGCGAGCGGGCGGTCGGCTATTTAAAAAAGCTGACGAGTCTGCCCGAAAAAGGCCCCGATCGACTCGCTTTTTTCCAGCACTATCTGGAAGATTCTGATGAGACGCTGGCCCGGGATGCGTATGACGAATTTGCGGTTGCCCCGTACGAAGACGTGCGAGGTCTGGAGAGCCGAATGGATCCCACACAGTTGCTTGAGTGGATTGAAAATCCCAAGATTCAATCCAACCGTCGCCGGCTGTATGCCACGATGCTCGGCGTCTGCGGCACAAAAGCGGATGCCGAACGGATCGAGGCCATTCTGATCGGTGATTCTGTCAATCACGATACTGCCAACGGAAATATTCCAGTTCAAGTCGACCGGGCTGAATTACGAAGCGGCCTCGATTCGCTCATCGCTTGCTTTGTCACGCTGCGTGGTGCCGATGGCCTTGATCTCATCGATAAACTCTTCCTCGAACGTCAGGGACGAGATGTACCTTTTACCGAAACGTATGCAGCCGTTATGGCGCTGCGATTTCTGGGGGAAGAGTCGCACGCTGTGCCTCGTGCGCGAGTGCTTGAGTCGCTACGAATTCTGCTGGAAGAACCAAAACTTGCTGATCTGGTGATTGCCGATTTAGCAAGATGGCAGGATTGGTCGGTGGTGGACAAATTGGTGGAGCTGTTTGAAAAAGCTGAAGCCGACAATATCTTTGTGCGCGAACCAGTCGTGAATTATCTGAAAGCCTGTCCGCTCCCGGAGGCCGTAGGAGCACTCGAAAAACTCAAAGAAATTGATCCTGAGGCGGTACGACGTGCCGTTGCATTAGCGGGCTTTGCCGCGGCATTAACGCCGGCAGAGGGCTCCGAATCGGATCAAGAAATAATTGACAGCCAAGACGATCCAGGGGAGCCAGCCGCTAGAGCATCCACGAGGGCGGCGGACCGCACTGGCTCTGCGAGTAAAGAGGAATTGGCTCTGGCGTCGCGGATGGAGCCTGTGCTGGGCGATGAGGAAGCAACTGATGATCGCGACGGAATTGACCCGTCTCTGCCAGTCGTAGAACCGCTGGCAACCAAGCAAAACGGTTTATCTGCCCAGCAAATCACTTTTCTTAAGTGGGGAATCTGGGTTGTGATTGTGTTGTCGGTCGGACTTTTCGCCCGGGCAGCACTGCGACCGACTTCCGATTCACTGCCCCCAGCAAGCAAATCACGCTAGTGTTTCGCCGTCAGTCGGACGGTTTTGATTGCCAAACTCTACCACCCCATTTTCTTTTTTTGCTCATGTCCACTGGTCTCTTTCAATCACCGCGGCCGGCCTCTGGAGCCGATGAACCGCTGCTGGACACTGCGGAACGCTACCGCGCGATCAGCGGCACAACGATCGTGAGCGGTCTGCTGGCAATCGTTTCACCACTCAGTTTTTTGGATTGGTGGCTCGTTGTTGTGCCGATCATGAGTATCGTACTGGGGTTGATCGCATACCGCGAGATTCAGCGGCGATCCGACGAATTGACAGGGAAGCCGTTGGCACTGGCGGCAATCCTTCTTTCCACCCTGACGGCCGTCGGCAGCCTTACCTTTCTGTCAATCGTCTATGCGGCGGAATTGCCGGCGGGTTTCCGGCGACTCGATTACACGATGCTCCAACCGCTCGACGGTGATCCGCCAACGGCCGTTCCCGACACGGCTTACGCGATGGATGGCGCAAGCGTGCTTTTAAAGGGTTACATCTATCCTGGCAGCAAACAGCACGGCATCGTTCAATTCTTACTCGTACGCGATCAGGGCGACTGCTGCTTTGGTGGGAATCCCAAAATCACTGATCGCGTGTTGGTGCAAATGAGAGATACGCAAAGCATCGAATTTTCGCCTCGTCTGACAAAATTCGCTGGTCGGTTTTCCGTGCGACCCACTGCAACGACCACCCTCGACGGTGGCGTTCTTTACCATCTTGAGGACGCCATTGCGCGCTAACGACACAAGTGACTGCCCGCCAGAAGGAGCCGCGCTCAACGCATGCTTGGGGATGTTGATCGTCGTCAGCGTTTTGAGTGGCGGCACCTTGATAACGGGTTGCGACACGATGCCAACACCGATCGCCAAAGAGACGACCCTATCACCGGGTTTACCAGATCAGCCGTCGGTCACTCCACCCGATCAAGTGACAGCGGCGATGCCCATCGCCAAGCAGAAGAGCCCTCTGGGCAAAGCGCAGGAAATCACGTTTGATGACATCAAGTTTGAGATGCAAAAGGGAGATTTGTTCACCCGGGATCTGCTGCCCAAACGCGTGACATCGCTTGAATCACAAAGAATTCGCATCCGGGGTTACATTCTGCCCAGTTTTCAGCAAAGCGGCCTGACGCAGTTTGTGCTGGTGCGGGACAACATGGAATGTTGCTTCGGCCCTGGAGCGGCCCTCTACGATTGCATCGTTGTGCGGATGCTACCGGGAAAAACAGCCAGCTTTTCCATCCGGCCGGTCGCCGTCAGCGGCATTTTTCGAGTCGAAGAACTGCGTGGACCCGATCAAACGCACCTCGCCATCTACACGCTCGACGGAGAAGATGTGCAGTAAAAGTGCTGGAAGGGGGCGGTTTGCTATCGTGGACCGTCCGACCCATCGATTATTCAGTGGGAGTAAAAAGACTTGTTTTGTGCCAAGCTTCAAACAGCCTGTTGGGGACTGTGCCTACTGGTCTGGGCGGGAGCCTGGTTGGCAGGCGGGGCTTTATCGGTGTCGGCCTGCCCTTTTTGCGGGGTTGTGGGAGAGCCGCTGGCTGCACGCCGCGATGCTGCCGACTGTGTGGCCGTTGGAGAGGCTCTCGCCACAGCCGTTCTTGATGCCACTGGAACCCTCCGGCAAAACTTTGAAATTGATCAGGTTCTGCGGGGAAATCTGCTGGCCAAGCGGCAAGTGATCAGTGCCCGAGTCGAGGCAGGTGGTGGTGGGAATGCACAGCCCGCTGGGCGCTCTGGGGTTCAAGGCACGGCGATTCTTTTTTGCACAGCACGCGAGGCTGATCAGGCACTCGCGCAAGGCAAATGGCTTGCCATCGCCGCCAACGAGGCAGTTTTAGGATACCTCGCGGCAGCGCCAGCCGTCCAAGAACCAATAGCCGAGCGACTCAAATGGTTTGCCAAAAGGCTCGAACATCCGCAACCACTGATCGCAGAAGATGCTTTTAGAGAGTTTGGCTTGGCTCCGTTTGTGGCCGTGGTGGCGGCGGCGGAAGCCTTGGACTCAGCGAAACTTGAGGCGTGGGTCGGAGAGCCCGGAATCGATCAGCGTCGGCGAGGTTTTTATGGCTTAGCGCTGGGCGTTGTGGCGAGCCAATCCAAAAACCCGGCTGAAATAAAAGCCTGCGTGAGTGCGCTCCATGCTGCGATTGAAGCGCCTGCCGATGATTTTCGAGCTGGGTTTGCCGGCGTCATGGCTGGCGTGCTTGTGGCCGAACAGACCGAGGGTCTTTTGTATTTAAAAGACAAAAACTTTTTCGCGCCGACGGCGAGGCCAGTCGATCAGCGGCATCTGCTCTCAGCACTCCGCTTTGCCTGGGAAAGCCTCTCTCTCACCATTCCGCACACGAATATTTCAGGGTCAACGGCCCAGCTTTTGGCCAGTCCCATTGTTGCAGCTGATGCTGTGATTGATTTGGCCCGCTATCAAGCGTGGGGTGTTCTCGACGAGGTGGTAGCACTCTGGAGCGCACTTGGCCGCGACGATGCTCTCGTGCGGCGGGCCGTTGCCGGCTACCTCACGGCCTGTCCGTTGGATGCGGCGAAAGTCCATCTCGACCATATTCGTTCAGCTCAGCCAGAACTCTGGCAACGGGCGCTGAGTGCCGCAGCAGTACCGGGAAAACAATAAGGTCCACGGATTCCCGCCCAAGCGGCTGGGCTTAATGACCTTGCGTGGCCGCGGCATCTTCCGGCCCGCTGATCGTGCGGACGACAGGAGTGACGCCTGTGTGCCAGTTGGCGACCGCGCGGAGTGCGTCGGCACTGCTGCTCGGTGGTAGCGACGAAGAACTATTTATTGGAACTGCTTCAAGAGTTGTCAGCGGTGTGGGGATTAATTCTGGTGCGGCAGGCTTTGTAGGTGATGGCTCCTCTTCGCGTGTGGCGGGATCGCGGGGGGGGAGTTGAATGGCCCGCGAATCAGCACCGATCGACTCGAAATTTTGGGTGATCGGACCGCGACTGAAAACCCCAGGCCGAGAGTGGCCGTAGTCGAGGTAGAGGCTGGCGTCGCGTTGCCGCGCCCGACGGTGGGCGTCGAAGTAGGCTTTCCCCGGCCATGGCCCTTCGGTCAGAAAGATGCCGTTGTATTCCAGCAGTGATCCCTTGCGGTAATGCAATTGGGAAATAGAGCGGTTGTAGTCGATGAGTGAACGGTAGTAGGAACTTTCGGCATCGGCCCGCCGCCGCTGGGCGTCAAGCAGTTGGTCGAATGTTACCGTGCCCGCATCGTAGGCAGCTTGCACAGCCTCGACCTGGCGTTCGGCCGCGACGCGGCGATTAAAGTTGGTCTGCGAGAGTGCAAAGTTGGTGTCTACATTGCGAGCCGCTTCAACGAGTCCGTGCGAGACCTCCAGTTCCTCGTCCTGCAAACGAGCGCGTTCGCGGGCTAATTGGAGCTGGAAATTACGGACGGTGGAGAGTTCGCGGCGGAAACCGATCGGCATCAAAAACTGCGCCTGTGCCTGCCACTCTTGGAAGCGACCCCCCATCAATGTTGAATACGAATCGGTGTTTTCTAACGAGCTTGTCGGCGTAGTGGCGGGGGGTACGGGTGGCCCTGCTTGCGGGTAGGCTGCATTTGAGCCAATCAGGTTTTCGCCAACACCCAGAAATCGATACCTTCCACCAATGTCAAGCCTAGGCAGAAGCAAGTTTTTAGCAGCGGTGAGTTCTAGCTCCTTCTGTTTGATAAACCATTTTTGTTTTCTAAGTTCGGCCGACCGTGAGAGCGCTTCAACGAGCGACTGCTGCCAGTCAAAGCTGATCCGTGCCGTCGTGGGCTCGTCGGAGGGCCTGATGAGACGACCGTCGCTGGCACTGATGCCCATCATGTAGCGAAGCCGATTTTCGCAGCGATAGACATCGGTCAACGCCTGCTCGACTTCACTTCGAAAAAAGAAATACTGCTCGCGAGACTGTGCTTCTTTATCCGCTTCGCCCCCCTTCGACTGTTCAATATAGAGGGCATGGACCTTTCGCCACGATTCCAGAGAACTGTCGCGGCCAGCCTTACGGGCCTCTAGATTGCGAAAGGCAAAATAGCATTCCCAGTAGGATTGCTCTGTATCGCTGACAAGATTACGGACGCCAGCCTCAAATTCTGCCAGAGAAATATCGGCATTGATCCTGGCCAAAAGAACGCCACGGAAGTTGGGCCGACCGAGTAAATTGTCAAAGGTGTCGGGGCCAGCTATGCGGTTGTACGTGACGCCAGCCCCTTGCAAGAGTGGCTGACTGAATGTGAAGTCGTAGGAGGTTGTCCATGTCGAGGGTACATCTTTAAAGGCATTGTTGGTGGCATCGAGCTGGGTGCTGTTGGAAACCCCAAACTGAGCACCGGTCGCCGTGCGTTTAGAAATACCGGTGGTTGTCGTACCCGTATTTGTCTTGAGTACCGGCACAAAAAGAATGGTCTGAAAAAACGGATCAACGTTCTGTGGACGATTGCCCGACTGCCATGTTGTGGAACTCGAAAGCTGTGCGTCAAATGCAGCCAGCGCACTTTCTACGCCACGAAATGGGTCGGTTTCGGCAATGGCTGGATCGTAGATGCTTGGTGTTTGTGATGGGGAAGTGAGCAGCGACACAGGCGGTTCGCCAGTCTGTGGTCGTGGACCTCCAAAGCTTTGGAACCGGCCTCCCAAATTACGGAGTACTTTGCCATTTTCGAGGGCCGTGCGGATCGCCTCTTCCAGCGAGAGTTCCCAGATCTCATCAAACTTTGCATTGGAGAGTGTGAGGGGCTCGGTTGTGCCGGCAGCCTCAGCCAGCGGTTCTTGATCGGTGTCGGGATAGTCAAGTTTTTGAATCGCGCCGACGTAGTGCGAGAGATCGCCATCCTCGAAGAAATAGAAAGGTTGCCGGGGTGCACAGCCACTCGCCAGGAGCGAGATGCTCGTAAAGGCTACCCAGAGTTGTTGGATCGTTCGTGGCACGGGGGCTATCTGCCTAAGTATGTCTCGGTCGCAATCCCTATCAAAAGCCGTCGCTGCGCCCCGTGGGGAGTGGCCGCGAGAACTTCGCAGCCACACCCGACACAGTGCCCCCCGACTCTGTGTCCGCATCGCTTGCACCAGGGCGCAGCGACAGTAGTAGGAGTATCGACCCAACAAGCAGAAAACTTGGGTTAATCGTCAATCTCTGCGCAATCGGCACGAGTCTGGGTGGTTTGCGTAGGCAGAGACGGGAGATCAGAACTTGTTGTCTTCTCTATTTTGAAACGGACGGCCATCTCGCCGAGAGCGATTCACGAGTTTTTCCATCTTGAACCCAGACAAAACGAGCAGCGCAGCCTTGTGTTGCCGCCACAATAGATAACCCTCGTTCGGGTCCCAGCACGCTGACCGCTGTGGCCAATGCATCGGCTGTTGTGCAGTCGGCCGCGATCACAGTCACGGCTGCGGGGCCGAGGACCCCAAGCCCTGTTTTTGGATCGACAATGTGGCTGTAACGAATACCATCAATTTCCACAGACTGAAAAGCATCGCCCGAAGTGGTCACAGCAGCATTTGTAAGGACAAGTTTTCCCGGCTCACGTTGCCCCGGCGCATGGCTCAGGGGAGCAACTGAAATGTTCCAGCCCGCTGTGTCTGGGGGCGGATTTGAGACGGCAATATCGCCAGAGGCATCGATCATGGCGGCACTGATTTTATGCTGCCAAAGCACATCCATGGCTCGGTCGATCGCGTAACCCATGCCAATACCACCCAAATCAAGTCGCATGTGGTTGCGGGTTAAGGAAACAGTTTTTTGGTTGGGATGAAGTAGGATTGCATCGGCTCCTACCGCGGCTTGGGCGGCTGCGAATTTTTCAGCGTGGGGCAGATGCCCGGAGCGACGCGACTGCCGCCAAAGCGTTGTCAACGGCCCGATGGTCGGATCAAAAGCACCGCCGCTGATATCTCGGATTTCAAGCGACCGAGCGAGCACCCGCCACAAGTCGTCGCTGACCGGCACAGGCAGGGCCGTGGGGGCCGCCGCCGAAAGCCGGCAGAGTTCGCTGTCGGGAACGTAGTCGGAGAGAATCTTTTCAAGCCTTGCCACTTCAGCAAAAGCCGCGTTGATGGCCGCCTTCCCGGTTTCGAGTTTGCCTGAGTAGAGCGTGATCGTCCACGGCACGCCCATCAATCGCTGCGTCTCGCGGACCCGAACACATTTGTGGGCCTGTGCTTGCGGCGAATTGAGCGGGTTCTGGCAGCCGCTCAGCAGTACAACAGCGCTCGACAAGAGGGCTGCCAGGCAGATAAGGATCGGGTAGGATGGGGGTGCCATGAGTAGTTCCGAGTCTCAACCGAGCGTCACGATCACATTTGACTGCACGCCGCTGCGCGGAGTCTCGCGGCTGGACATCCCGCTGGATGCGTCGCCGGTCTTTCGCGAGAGGCTCGAGCGATTTCAACGGGCCGTTGCCAAGCACGGCATGCGCAATACCTACTATCTGACAAAAGCAGCCTGCACGTTTCATTTTACCAACGATCAGGCGATTGGGTGGGTGCAGTTTGCCATCGAAGGCACCGTGTTTACCAATGAACTCGATACGGTGACTGTCGGCAGCGATCTCGATATCCGGCTCGAAAAGGAAACGTGCGAATGGCTCACGCAACCGGCCGTCGAGTGGCTCACGCTGGCAGCGAAGCGAGCCATCGAGATCGAGTTTGACCGCTATATCGCCGCCGGTGACCTCTCCCGCGCTATCCAGAGGCTGGCCCGCGAGCAATCAGCCATCGATGCTACCGGGGGTTTTCTTGGAATGAATCTGTAAGCAGCTTGAAGGCGGGGCAAGGGTTATCAGACTGCGTGGGGCATTCTGCGACCCTTCTTACCGTCCTTCGTGATTGGGCAGAGGGACCTACGGCAGATGAAGCAGACCTGCTCTATTAGGTGGGAGCATGAGACCATTTATCACATCGATCGGTGCCATTCTTACGACCGTCGGCTTGGCCGCTGAACCGTCGTTGCCCGATCGGCCAACCATGCGGCAGTTCGACAATGGCAACGCAGCCACGAAGCCCCCCTCTCAGCGTCAACTCGTGGATGCACGAAAAGAATTAAAAACGCGATTTCGAGAACCACTATCCCACACCGAAACCTCTGTTGGGGCAATGCAGGCGGTCGAGACGCTGCTGATAGCCGCGGTTACCGAACCCGACCGCCAACTGAAATGGCTGATGCTCGCTGAGGCCCGCCGACTGGCGACCGCTGCTGGCAATGCTGCAGCGATCACGCGATCCATCAAACTGGCCGACGCCCTCTACGAGTTTGATGCCTTAGAATTAGAATTGCGTTCGCTCACAGAAATTCCTCTGCGGAGCCTCGATCATGGGCGAGCCGCAGCGCTGGCAAGTGTGGCCGAAACTCTGGCCACTCGAGCGGAAGCAGATGCGCGGCTTACAGTCGCCATCAGCGCGCAGACGCTGGCAGTTCGGGCGTGGCAGCGTGCCCGTGATAAGGGCGCGGCCCAGCGAGCAGCCGCCCGACACGATGCCCTGGAAATCACCCGTCTTGGCAAATAGAATTTTTTGAAGCGGGTAAGCCGGTGAATACCAGAACTTGTCACCGTGAGCGTTAGTTTGTGGTGTTGCTGTCACGCAAAGCCATGCGTGGCGATCGCACAATCACTCAAAGGGACGCCGTGGAGTTTTCTTCGCACGAGGCTGCTCGGGAGGATCGCCCAAAGGACTGTCGTCTGACTCGTCTATGAGTTGAGCGGGCTCTGGACCGTCGGTTGTTTCATCGGGATCCTCTCCAAAAGGGTCCTCAACGGGAGGATCATCCGGACCTTCTAGAGGCTTGGCCGCACTGCCGGCCTCCGGCATATCCTGTTTTTCGCGCCACGGCTTATTTAATTGATAACTCGCCAACTCACTTTCCAACTGCTTCTTA
>QWQJ01000009.1 GCA_003670865.1 Planctomycetota bacterium
ATCGGCAATTACCGATGTTTTGGCCTGCCCCGGCATTCGCTCGGCAAGCGTTGTCAAATTGCCTCCAACAGGGAAATTGCCCTATTGGTTGGCGACCGCAGACGCTGCATCCCGTTCTGCTCGTGCGGCGCACCAGCCGGTCGGAAAATAAGCCCCCGGAATGGTAAAATCGGGTTGGCCCGGTTGAAGGGTGGCAATCGATAAGGCTGTTATGGAAATAAGTTTGGCCTACCGAGGGGAATAGTTCAATGAAGCCTTTTGTGTTTCAGTGGGCATGACGGCGTCGTTCTATGCCCAACTTTCCAGCCTTTCACGACCAGTTTGAGCAGTGGGCACGCGACCATGCAGAGGTTCTCTATCGAGTTGCATTTCGTTTGCTCGGAGACGCACACCACGCTGAGGATGTGCTGCAAGAAACGTTTCGGTCTGCGTGGACAAGCCGTCACTTGTACGACGAGGCTCGCAGCGAGCGAGCGTGGTTGTTGGCCATCCTCCGACGGCGGGTCGCTGACCACTGGCGGCGACGCAGCGATCGCGAAAAGACATTGGGTGACGATGCCCCGCAGCCTGCAGCGACGTCAGATAGAGACCCGTTTGAAGATGAACTCTCCGGTCCCCTGCAGCGGGCGCTGGAACGACTCCCTACCGAACTTCGAGAAACCTTATTGCTCGTCGTTGTCGGTGAGCTTACCCATCAAGAGGCGGCTGACTTGCAAGGCATCCCACTCGGCACAGTGCTCTCACGAGTCAGTCGATCCCGAAAGCGATTGCGAGAGTTTCTCTTGGAGTCAAACTCAACGCCGCAAGTGGTTCGTAAGCAAGCAGGCGGGTCAAGACGGCAAGGCTAAAGTTCTTCATTCGAATCGTGAGTCGCTGCAATGAACGATCAATTGTCAAGCCCCGACCCGGTCGATCCAGTGCCGGATCATGTGCTCGATGAGCAGGTGCGCGGCGTGCCAATTCCAGCCGGTCTCGACCAGCGACTCTCGGCACTCGCACTCTTTGACGATGCGGCGATCGATCGACTCTTGGTTTGTGTTCGTGTTCCCAGCGGCTTTGCCGAGCGGTTGCGAGTTGGGTTGCTTGCGAGCCTTGCGGTGAATGATCCCGTTGGGATTGGTCGGTACCGCCAGACGCCTTTGTCGGGTGCCATTGATCTCGACCGAGCGGCTAAACCAGTTGATCACGCAGCAGTAGTACTGGCCGCAAATGCTGCTCGTCAGGGGAGTGCCGGACCGCAACGTATCCGGCGTTTGATGCACAGGTTGGTGACGGATTTTGGCTCTGTTGCGGCGTTGCTCTTGTGTGGAGCGGGTATGTTTCTGGGTGGTACGGAGTTGTCGCGACGCCTGGGTGCATCCTCGAGTAACGGCAGTAAACCCCAAAGCGAGATGCCTTCGGCAACGGTCGCCTTGCCTGAGACAAGTCGCGAAAAAGGAAAAGAAAAATCTTTGCAGTCGGCTGGATCGCCGGCGTTACCGCCGTCGCCCAGTCCTCAGCTCAATCGGTTTGTTCCGCCTGGAGATCAGGCTGAATCGCTGGCAAGAACGTTACCGCAACAGGTGATCGCTTCAGATTCTGGTTCTCAAGAATCTCCCTCGGTGAGAGCGTCCAGCGAAAAGGGCCTGACTGTCCGAGGTGCACCGCTGTTGATGACGCCTGCCGATGCCCCGACGGGGAGGTTGTCGGTGGCGGGTTTTAAGGGAATGGCCTTGCCGAGAGAGTCCCATCGCATGGTACCGCGGATGCGCGGGTATGACTTGGCATTTGAGATGGCTCATGGCGAGGCCCCGTTCATCGATCCTTCGCTGGCTCCCTCGCTGGCTGTGGATCGACCGCCACTTTCCCTGCGATCAGATTCATTTGATGCGTTGCTGTCGTCGCCTCGTTCTTTGCAACGCACATCGCGGGCTGGATCAACGCGATGCGAGGAAGTTCTTGCGGCGATTCCCCCGGTGATTGATTTAAATCCTGCCAAGGGAGCAGACAGGCCCACGTTGCAATTGACTCTGGCAGGAATGCATTCACTTCGGTCTGGTACGCCAAGCGATCTGCTGGAAGTGAGCATTACCGCGAAGCCCCTCGATCGCGAAAAAGACCCGCCGCTGAATGCAGTCCTCGTGCTGGATCAATCGACTGGGCTGGCGAATCCTTTGGTATGGCAGTGGGTGTGTGGCGGTTTGGAAATCGTCGTCGAGCAGATGCGTCCTGCCGATCGGCTGACTCTTGTGCTTGCTGCGGAGCGGCCGACGCTAGCAATGGTGCGGGGCGATCGAGCAGAACTGAAGCAACTTTGTATTCAGTTGCGACAGAAGTCGCCCAGCGGCCCCAGTGATTGCGATGCGGCGGTTGAGATGGCTGAAAAACTCTTCGATTCGGCGGGAGATCAGCCACGACTGATAGTGATTGCCCAGACTGATTCGGTGGAACGCTTGTCTGAGAAAGGTCGCTCGGCATTCGCGAGGTGGCAGGAATCACAGGCTACTGGGCAGATAGACCGCTTTGGTTCTAGCAATGCGAGCAGTAGCCAACGGTCTTCAGGTCTGCGTACGCCTCAGTTTATTTTGATCGATGCCTCACGGGCATTGGATGAAAGTGGCCAGGGATTTTCTGAAGGGGTTTCTGAAGGTCGCATCGCGACCGATTCAACTTCGGTGCGCAGGGCAGTCGTGCAGAGCGTGTTTGGTCGTTCTTTTATTGTGGCGAGGCAATGCAGCCTCTCTGTTACGTTTCATCCAGGGTTTGTAGCCCGATACAGGATCGTCGGCCACCGGCAGAGTGTGGTGGAATCCTTGGCCGTTGATGGGCAAAAACCAATAGACATGCATGCAGGCGAAACGGTTCGCGTGGTTTATGAAATAGTTCAAAAAAATATTGATGGAAAGCCTCGCTCCGGTGAGATCCTTGCCGCCGTCGTGTCGTACCTCCCAGTTGAAGTCTCTGGAAGCAAGCGTAAAGAAGTTGTGCAGCAGTCAACAAAGGCGGTCCTTGCGGCAAATGAGTGCGTTTTTAGCGATGCCCTGCCTTCGCCACATGCCTGCGAAGTTCTGCTGGCTTGTGCGATCGGGGAGTTGTTGGACAACTCGGTTCACCTAGGATTGCGCAAGCCGCTTATGGATAGAGTGACCCTGTTCTCAATGCGTTGGTGCGAGCGGGGAGATGTGACCCCGTTTGGATTACAATTAGTTTCAATTCTCCAGCAGCAAAAACTGGTGACCCAACCGTCACGTTCATCGCTCAGATAGTCAACCCCGCGCGAGGCTTCCGCAGCCCTTTTTTTCTCGCTGTGGGCGTCCAGACAAAGCGTTTGACGAATAGAGATAAAACCCCCACACTATAGCCAAACTTGAACCGATTGCCGATGCGGTTGGTACGCGTTTCTGGCTTTCATCATTCTCTGAACAAGACGCTGCTTATGACTCAGGTCCTCCCGACCATCTGTAAATTATTTTTTGCGGCCCTCTTCGTTCAGGTTGCGGGGTTTTCTTTTGCTGCGCATGCCAACGCTGCGCCTCTTGCTACCGCCGATGTGAGTACTCGTCGCTTACTCAATGCCCTCGATGAGCGGCAAATGCCGGATGTAGCTCTTTGGGTGCTCAGCCGCATAGAGTTGGATCCCGAGGCGTCGGCAGACCTCAAAAAAGATATTCCCTATCGACGCGCTGCAGCACTGGTGGCCACGACCCGCACAGAGTCCGACAGTAAAAAAAGAGTTCAGATCTTTGAAAAAGCAGAAGCCGAGCTCGACCGATTTTTACAGGAAAACGAGGGAGGAGAACATGCGATTGCCGCCTACAAGCAGAAGGGCAACATGCTTGTGGAACGGGGCAGAACCAAGGTTGAGCAGGCCAAGCGGCCCGGCGAAGATGTCAAGAAACTTCATGCCGAAGCGATTGTATTCTTTGAAAACTCGGTCAAAAGCTTCGAAGGAGCCGAGGCTGCCGCCCTTGCATCGCTCAAAATCGTTGATGAACAATTGGGAGTAATTAAGGAAAAAGAACAAAAAGAGAAGGATTCCAAAGCTGACAATGTCCCTGATGACGCGAAGCCGAAAAAGCCCGCTCCTACCGCTAAAAAACCAAGCCGATCATCGGCCGATGAGGCAGCGCTGGTGTTGCTCGAGGAAACGCAAGACTCGCTGCGAGGCGAATTACTCGGAACGCGCTTGCTGATCGGCACGGTTTTATTTGAGGAATCCAAAGCACTTGAAAAAGATTCAAAAGAATGGAAGAAAGCAATCGTCGATTCGACTGATAAATTTGCTAAACTTTTCGAGAAATATCCATCGCGTGGTGTTGGACTTTATGCCCGTTATTACGAAGGTCGTAATTATGTTGTGTTAGGCGACCGCCCCAAAGCCTTGCTGGCGCTCTCCAACATACGCCTCCTCGAGGGTGAAACTGGCCTCGTGCCTGGTCTGCGTGCAAAGGCCATCAACTCATCGCTGGAGTGCTGGCTGGAGGATAAAAAATATGACGAGTTTGATGAGAAACTACTCAAGCACGCGATGGCCACAATGCCAGCCAAACTCGATGCCGATTGGCTGGGTATGAAATATCGCGCTGCAACGCTTCTTGAACTAAGGGCAAGCGCGATGCCAGAGGCCGATAAGGCCAAGCGAATCCTGCTGCAAAAAGATGCCAAAAAACTGGCTCTTGAGGTGGCCAAGGTGAATAAAGACTTTGGCAAAGAAGCCCGGGAACTTTTGGCTAAGCTAGGGAATCAACTGCCAGATGATACCGGAACAGATGTTTCTTTTAAGGCGGCGATGGATGACGTCAGGGTCTTACTCACCTCCATGCAGGCCAAGCAGGCCGACGTGAAGATCGCCGAGGCCGCAGGTAAATCTGACGATGCTAAGGTGGCCGCCGAGGAAGCGGCCGCTGGTCGAGCCAAAACGGTTGAGGCGATCCGCAAGGCCATGCCACTGGCGGACGAAACTGACTTGGAAATGCTCAATCAGGCTCGGTATCTGCTCACCTTCTTGATGTATGAGTCCAAGCAGTTGCAATCTGCTGCGGCCATGGGGGAATTTTTAGCGGTGCGATATCCCAATGCAAAGGGAAGTCGGCAGGCAGCAAAGATTGCCATGGCGAGTTGGCAGCAACTGCAAAAGCAGGAAGAACTATCGTGGCAGGAAAACGCCAGGACTCAGGTCGCGCAGTTGGCCGAAATGATTATGAACACATGGCCCGATGATTCTGAAAGTGCAGATGCCGCAATCGTAGCCATGCAAGCAGCGGCGGATTCCAAGGGTGTCGATAAAATCCTAGCGATCATGGCGAAAGTACCAGTAAAATCTCCACGACGGGCAGAGGTTTTACTGCGGGGAGGTGGCGCCATATGGCGAGAAGTCTTGGAGAATAAGCGCCGCGAGCTTGAACCCTCAGCTGCGCAAACGAAGCAACTCGATGAGTGGCAAACAAAGGCCACAAAAGCAATCGATGACGGGCTGGCATTGGTTCCGGAAGATTCGTCACCTTCTGCGGTTACGGTGGCGGCTGCACTGGCCAGATGCCAAATCGCATCGGAC
>QWQJ01000099.1 GCA_003670865.1 Planctomycetota bacterium
AACAGCCCAATGTGCTGCTGATACTCTGCGACGACCTGTGCTGCGCGCTTGGCTGTTACGGTGATACGACGGCCATCTCGCCACACATCGACACATTGGCTGCTCGCGGGCAGCGATTTGCCCGCGCGTATTGCCAATACCCGCTCTGCAATCCGAGCCGCGCGAGTCTGCTCAGCGGCCGTCGGCCGAGTCAGACAAAGGTTCGAGATAATGAAAAACACTTTCGGGATGTTGACCCGAAAGTGGTGACGCTGCCTCAGGCTTTTCGGCAAGCTGGGTGGCAGAGCGAGCGGATTGGCAAGCTCTACCACTATGGTGTGCCAAGCCAGATCGGCACAGATGGCCTCGACGATCCTCCCAGTTGGAACGCCGTTTTTAATCCGAAAGGCCGAGACGTTGCTGACGAGAAAAAAATATTCTCACTGCGGCCGGGGGAGTTTGGCGGGACAGTGAGTTGGCTTGCAGCGGATGGGGATGACGCCGAGCAGACCGATGGCATCGGGGCAGCTCAGGCGGTCAGGCGACTTGAGGAGTTTGCCCAGAATCAGAAACCATTTTTTCTAGCGGTAGGATTTTATCGGCCGCACACACCCTATGTGGCTCCTCAGGCGTGGTTTGAAAAGCATCCCCTGTCTGGCGTGCATCTGCCGGAAGTGCCTCAAGACCACGACGCTCTCCTGCCGCCAGCGGCAATCAAAAGCCGCAAGGCAGAGCAGTCGCGACTGACTGGCAGGCTGGGTCGTGAGGCGTTGCAGGCCTACCGGGCGAGCGTCTCATTTGTCGATGCTCAGGTGGGAATTGTGCTGGACAGTCTCGAGCGACTCGCACTCACTGACAATACGATCGTGGTTTTTACAAGCGACCACGGCTACCACCTCGGCGAACACGGTCTCTGGCAGAAGAGGAGTCTGTTTGAGGAGAGTGCCCGTGTGCCGCTGATCATCGCCGGTCCCAAAGCAGTTGGCAAAGCCGGTGCTGTTTGCCAACACACGGTGGAACTGATTGATCTAATGCCGACGCTCTGCGATCTCGCCAGCGTGCCGGTTCCAGCGGGAGCCGACGGTCGCAGCCTTGTCCCGATGCTCGGCACGCACCAAGGGGAGCAGGCTCTACCAGCGGTAGAGAATCATCCGGCATTCACAGAAGTGGTGCATGGCAAGGTTCGGGGCATCAGCCTTCGCAACCAGCGATACCGGTACACGCTTTGGAACGGCTCAAAAGAAGGACGGCAGCTTTACGACCACGACTGCGATCCGGGCGAACTGTTAAACCTGGCCGACCGACCCGAGCACCGCGATACGGTTGCCACGCTCGACGCCGAATTGCGAAAATCGATGAAGAATGACCTGACTGCGGCACCGCCTCCAAATGTCATGATCATTCTGGCTGATGACCTCGGCTTTTCTGATAGTTGCTGTTATGGAGGCGAGATCGACACGCCACACGTGGATAGTTTGGCTGCCGGTGGAATTCGATTCACTCAGGCCTACAACACAGCCCGCTGTTGGCCGAGCCGAGCCGCCTTGCTGAGCGGATTTTATGCGCAGTCGATCCGCCGCGATGCCCTGCCGGGCGACAAGGGCGGGATGCAAAAAAGTAGACCGTCATGGGCGAAATTGCTGCCAGAGTTCCTCAAGAAGGCCGGCTACAGCACGTACCATTCCGGTAAATGGCACATCGACGGTTCGCCTCGGGACGGCGGTTTTGAACGCTCGCTGAGCGTAGCAGGCGTTGGGCAGGACAACTATTTCGCACATCAGGGAGTCTTTGAGGACGACCGCCCGCTGCCGCCGAGCGAAGATTTTTATGTCACCAATGCCGTTGGCGAACATGCTGTTCGCTGTCTGAAGGACCATGCCTCGAAGCGAGGTACAACGCCGTTTGTGAGCTACATCGCCTTCACAGCGCCCCATTTTCCGCTGCACGCGCCCAAGGAATTGATCGAGAAATACCAAAAGCGTTACGCGTCCGGCTGGAACGCCGTGCAGCAGGCAAGATTTGCGCGGATGAAAGAGCAAGGCATTGTGAACAGTCCCTTGCCGCCCATGGAGCACAAGATCGGTCCCCCCTATCCATTCCTCAATGAAAAGAGCATTCGACAGTTGGGCGGTAGCGAAATAGATCGGCCACTTCCCTGGGAACAACTAAGCCCTGAGCAGCGCGATTTTCAGTCGACCAAGATGGCCATTCACGCAGCCATGGTCGAGGCCATGGACCGGCAGATTGGAGAAGTGTTGAAGCAATTGCGAGCCATGGATGCCCTCGATAATACACTTCTTATCTTTGCCAGCGACAACGGTGCCACCGCTGAGATGATGATTCGCGGCGAAGGCCACGATTCGACTGCACCATCCGGTTCGCGGAAAACGTTTCTCTGTCTGGGTCCGGGTTGGTCGAGTTGTGCAAACACACCGTTTCGCCGCCACAAAACCTGGGTTCACGAGGGGGGCATCGCCACGCCTCTGGTGGTTCACTGGCCACAGGGAATCGCCGCCCGGGGTGAACTTCGGCATCAGATGGTGCACCTGATCGATGTGACGCCCACGGTGCTGGAAGCAACCGCTCTGATAGACCTTGGCGAAAAAAATGGCAGAGAGTTTCCGCCGATGCAGGGTCGAAGTTTTCTGACGGCTCTGGCCGATGACAAGGCCGTTGTGCACGACACGCTCTGGTGGTGCCACGAGAACAACCGAGCGGTGCGCGTTGGCGACTGGAAGCTCGTCGCGGCCAAAAATACAGCGTGGGAACTCTACGATCTGAGCCACGATCGGGGTGAGATCAACAATCTTGCGGCCAGAGAGCCGGAAAAAGTTTTGAAACTTGAGAAAACGTGGGCCACCCTTGCCGAGGAGTGCCGGTCACTTGCGTCGCAGGAGCGGCCCGTGGCAAAGACGGCCTCAAAGCTGCTTCCGCAGCCAGGTCTCGCCATGTCCAAGCAGCCAGAAAAACCCCCCAACATTATTTATGTGATGACCGACGATCAGGGCTACGGAGACATTGCGGCTCATGGGAATCCTATTGTCGAGACTCCTAATCTCGATCGAATGTACGGCCAAAGTGTGCGGTTGACGGAGTTTCATGCTAGTCCCACGTGCGCGCCGACTCGTGCTGCGCTCTTGAGCGGTCGTCATGAATTCCACTCGGGGGTCACGCACACAATTTTTGAACGCGAGCGGTTGGCCCTTTCTACGACCACCCTTCCGCAAGTGCTTCGACGCACCGCCGGCTATACGACAGGAATCTTCGGCAAGTGGCATCTTGGGGACGAAGATGCGTATCAGCCGGGCCAGCGAGGATTCGATCGCGTCTGTATCCACGGGGGTGGTGGCATCGGCCAGACCTATCCGGGGAGTTGCGGTGATGTGGCGGGCAATAGGTATCACAATCCAGTGGTTCGCAGCGACGGAAAGTTCATTTGCACCCAGGGCTACTGTACAGATGTGTTTTTTCAGGCCGCACTGGACTGGATTGACGAATGCCGCCAGACGGAAAAACCTTTTTTTTGCTACCTCACCCCCAACGCCCCTCATGATCCGCTGGATTGCCCGGCTGGGTCTGATGCGGCTGTCTTAGCCAAACTTGAAGCGGCCACTATTTCTAACCCAAAGCAGCGGCCAAAGATCGCTCAATTTTACGCGATGATCGAGAACATCGACGCAAACATGGGCAGGCTGCTAGCCAAGCTGGATGAGTGGGGACTCACCGAGAATACGCTGGTTGTATTCACAACCGACAATGGCACAGCGAATGGAGCGCCTGTCTGGAATGATTCCATGCGCGGTACCAAGGGAACGCCTTATCGTGGTGGCACACGAGTGCCGTCATTTTGGCGTTGGCCTGGCACGCTGCCGGCCGGGGTCGATGTTTCAGCCCCAACGGCACACATCGATGTTTTCCCCACACTCTGCCAATGTGCTGGGGCGGTTATTCCAGAGTCGCTTGTGGCCAAACTGGAGGGCCGCAGTTTGATGCCGCTGCTGCTCGACGCAGAGGCCGTCTGGGACGATCGCACGCTCATCACGCACGCCGGTCGCTGGCAGCGGGGCCTTGCCGCCGAAAGCGATTCCATTCATTGCAGTGTTCGCTCCGGTCGATTCACGCTTGTTCACACGGAGAATCGATCTGCCGCGTGGGAGTTGTACGACGTAACAGCAGATCCTGGCCAGACCCACAATATCGCTGCTAAGAACCCACGGGTGGTTGAAAAACTGAAGGGCCAGCACGGCCGTTGGTGGCAGAGCGTGCTGCCCGACTTGTGCAATGAAAATCTGGACGGTCCAGCGGAGAATCCATTCAAGCTGGCCTATCGCAGGCAGAACGATAAGTCGACTGAGCAAAAAGAAGTACCAGTGAAGAATGCAGAGTCGCTGCCTGCCGTTGCCGTGCCGTTTCCTGCGGCTCTTCAACCAGCCAAACGCTCACCGAACGTGCTCGTCATTGTGTCGGATGATCAGCGAGCCGACACGATTCACGCGTTGGGCAATGCGGTGATTCGCACGCCGGTCCTCGATGCACTGGTGGCCAGAGGTACGGTTTTCGACCGGGCATACTGCATGGGTAGCACGCATGGGGCTGTCTGCGTGCCGAGCCGGGCCATGCTGCTCTCCGGACGATCCCTGTTTCATGTCAATGATCGGCTCGCGGGATGCGACACATGGCCCGAGGCTTTTGCCCGCAGCGGCTACACAACATTTGTGACGGGTAAGTGGCACAACGGTAAGCAGTCGCTGGTACGGGCTTTTCAAGCGGGCAAGAATGTCTTTCTGGGAGGCATGACAGATCAGTGGAATGTACCGGTCTTCAATTTTCCGCCGGATGCTTTGTCTGATGCTCTTGTGCCGGCAGACTCGCAAGGGCTTCATTCCTCAGAGCTTTTTGCCGATGCGGCAGTTGACTTTGTGAAGAAGGGTGGTGACAAACCTTTTTTTGCCTGGATCGCCATGACCGCACCGCACGATCCCCGCGATGCGCCCAAGGCATTTCAAAAACGTTTTGAGGGAAATCATCCAGCGCCGCCGGACAATTTTCTGCCCCAGCATCCCTTCAACAATGGTGCCCTTTCTATTCGGGATGAAAAGCTGCTTGGCTGGCCACGCACACGAGAGGCGATTTCCAAGGAACTGGCCGACTATTACGCCTGTATTGAGTCGATGGACGCGCAGATAGGGCGAGTGATCGCGTCGCTTGCCGACACCGGCCGGTTGGATGACACGCTGATTCTTTTTACCAGCGACCACGGCCTAGCCCTTGGCAGCCATGGCCTGCTCGGCAAGCAAAATCTCTACGAGCACTCGATGCGTTCGCCGGCTGTGATCGCCGGCCCGGGCGTACCGGCCGGAAAACGCCTCGATGCACTCTGTTATCTATTTGACTTGACGGCCACGCTGGGTGATCTAGCGGGTGTGGCGGCCCCGGAAAAAAATGAGGGCAAAAGCCTGCTCCCAGTCCTGCGAGGGGAGGAAAAAGCCGTCCGCGAGGAGATCTTGTTGGCGTACGGAAATATGCAGCGGGCGCTGGTTACGCCCGAGTGGAAATGGATCGACTATCCAAAAATAAACCGCCACCAACTTTTTTCTCTTGTGCAGGATCCGTCTGAGATGCACGATAGGGCCGAAGATCAGGCTTTATCAACTCGCGTTAGCTCTTTAAGCTTAGCGATTCTTCGGGCCCAGCGGGCGGCGGACGATCCCTTCGTACGAGATGCCACACGGTAGCACAATTATTATTCGGAGAACGCTTTTGATGTCCCACGCTAAGCCAAACGATCCAAACCTGTCGCCAGGTAGTGCCCGCATCGGACTTGTTTTGTTTGTGATGTATGTGCTGCTCTACGCTGGCTTGATCGGTATCGTGCTCTTTCGACCCGAACTTTTATCAACCCGACCTTTTGGTGGCGTCAATCTCGCCATTGCCTACGGAATGGGGTTGATTGGGGCGGCTTTTCTGCTGGCTATCGTCTACATGATCGCCTGTCGGATGGTTGAGGGAAGCCCAGCCAGTAGGCAGGCAGCCAGTTCAGGTGGGGTTCGAAAAAAGCAGCATCGCGATTGACGGTGTGGTTCTCCAAAAAAAGAAAGCATGATGCTCTACGAAACATCCCCTTTAGCGATCGCCATTTTTTCGGTCTTTGTACTCAGTGTGATTGGCCTCTCATTTTTCCTTGGACGTAAAGGGCAGTCGGCTCAAGGCTATTACGCTGCGCATGGCGAGATCCACTGGTTTGTCAACGGCATTGCCTTTGCGGGAGACTATCTCTCGGCGGCTTCGTTCCTGGGCATCTGCGGGATGATTGCCTTCTACGGCTATGACGGGTTTCTGTACTCGATCGGATTTCTGGCTGGATGGGTTGTGGCGTTGTTTGTCATTGCCGAACCGATCAAGCGACTCGGTAAATTTACATTTGCTGACGCGCTCGACAGTCAGTTCAACAGCCCCGGCATTAAACTCGCTGTAGCCACCTCAACACTCGTTGTCAGTATCTTTTACTTAATTCCGCAGATGGTCGGCGCCGGGGATTTGATCAGCCCGCTGCTAGGCCTGCCGCATACCGCCGGCGTTGTGCTTGTGGGAGTATCCGTGACGCTGATTGTGGTTACAGCGGGTATGGTTTCAACCACGTGGGTCCAATTTATCAAAGGCTCCCTGCTCGTCTTTTTCTGCGGCGTGCTGACGGTGATGATTCTCAACCGAGGCCTGATCGTGAATGCCGGTGGCGATGCCGGCGTTGAACTCAAGCCGCAGGTCAAAACCATCTGTCCCGATGGTATGCGACTCATCGACGGTGAACCTCAGTCAAAAACGCACGATCTGCGGCCTGTTGGCACGATCAAGTCGTTGCCCGCTCGCTATGCCGGCCAAGCCTCCACTGGCCCCTTGGGACCTCTGGCCTATCTGTCTGCGATTGAAGACTCAACGATCGTCACCTGGAGTTCGAAAAAACACACTGATGTTCAAGGGGTGCACACGACCTACTCCCCTGTCGAGCGCAGCGGCAAAGACCTGCTCAAGCCGGGCGGCTATTTTAAAGGGCTCACCACCGGCACGCTGAGCGATAAACTCGATTTTGCCAGTCTCATGCTGGCTCTTTTTTGTGGCACCGCTTCGCTGCCGCACATTCTGATCCGTTACTACACCGTCAAGGATCAGGCGGCAGCGCGAAAAAGCACAGTTGTGGGGATCGCTGTGATCGGTGCTTTTTATGTGCTGACGCTTTATTTGGGTCTGGGGGCTATGGTGAGCGGTGCTCTTGATCCGACAAGTTCCAATATGGCCGCACCTCTTTTGGCAAAGACATTCAGCACAACACTGTTTGCCATCATTTCAGCGATTGCATTTACGACGGTGTTGGGCACGGTGAGTGGATTGATCATGGCTGGCAGTGGCGCGGTGGCCCACGACCTAGTAGAGAATTATTTTCAAATTCCCTTGAGTGATCATGAAAAGGTGCGATGCGGCAAGATTGCGGCGGTCGGTTTGGGAATTGTGGCGATGGTGCTAGGGGTTGCCTTCCGCAACTTTAATGTCAGCTTTCTGGTCGGCTGGGCCTTTAACATCGCCGCTTCGGCCAACCTGCCGGCGCTGGTGATGCTGCTCTTCTGGCCCAGGACGACCAAGCAAGGCATCACGGCGGCAGTCAGTGTGGGAATGGTCTCCTCACTGACATGGATTCTGCTTTCAGCCGACACCTTCGAGAAGGTGTATGGCTGGAGTCGCGAAGCTTCGATCGTGCCCTTTAGCCAGCCGGGACTCGTAACCATTCCACTTGGTTTTGTGGTGCTGATTGTGGTCTCGTTCTTATCGCCAAGACCCACGCAGAGAACCGGTTGAGATGCCACAGCACGCGGTCAATCCCTGTGGTGTTCAGCATCTGGAGGCGATCCGCGCGATTTATAACGATGCCATTGTGCATACTACGTCGCTCTACGAATACGAACCAAGGAGCGTGGAGACCATGCAGGCGTGGTTTGCGACAAAACAGGCAGCCGACTTCCCGGTTGTGGGAATTGAGTCTGAGCCTGGCGTGCTGGCCGGGTTTGCAACGTGGGGTGCATTTCGGGCTTTTCCAGCCTACAAATATTCGATTGAACACTCGGTTTATGTGGCAACTCCCTATCTCCGACGCGGCATTGGTAGAACGCTTCTGGAAGCGCTGATTGCCATCGCGCAGCAGCGACAGTTGCACATGCTCATCGGCGGGATAGACGCTACAAACACCGCGAGCATCGCGCTGCACCAAAAACTCGGCTTCACGCACTGCGGCACGATCCGCGAGGCCGGCTATAAATTTAACCGCTGGCTGGATCTTGAGTTCTGGCAATTGATCCTCGACGCATAAGGGTGTTTGCACGTCGTCAGCGGCTCCGTGCATGACCGCCGGAGTTCTTCAGAGGCAAGGATAGCTTCAGCGAGGGAAGGTGAGGCGTGAGGTGCCAATCATGCCCAGCGAGTCACTCCTACTGGCCGACTCATGAAGCTGCATTTAGGTTCTGGGAAGTTCGTAGCCTTTGCGGTAGTCGCGGGTGAACAGACGATTGGCCTCGGCGTCCGTGGAACATTCTGTTGCTGGATCAATCGCGAGTTCTCTGCCGAGTTTCATATGAGTCACGTTAAAATCGACACTATTTGCCTTTAGATGATCCTCAAAACTCGTAAATGTTTGGATCACCTGCTTGTCAGCCGCTGCCAGATTCGGTCGCGTGCCTTGGGGCACCGCTTCGCCCAGCGTCCATGAGACATTTCCCAGATGGGCCAGGGCGCTTGAGAGATGACCGTCTTCAATATCTAGATGCAGGTCGCTTTGATTGCGACTTTTGATGGCTTTGACAAAGTTGGCGAAGTGGGCCTGGTCATTGCCACCAGACCACTTACCGAGTTGCTTGCCGTCGTAGTCAAATGCCACACCAGAGGTGTAGTTTGGCGAGACGGCATAGCCTGTCGTGCCCCACCAGATAGTAGCCACACCAAGCGAACCCGCCTTGAGTCCGTAGGACTCCGGGGATTTGATCTCCAGGCCGCGCACATCTGAAATCAAGACCGCATCATCCCACTGAAAAAGCGTTACTTGACTGTTAGCCATGTCACCATTGTCGATGTAGCCTAAGCGGCCGCCGATGCTCACCACTCGCTTGGGCAGTTCTTTTTTCCCCAATCCCCAGCGCGCTTTGTCGAGTTCGTGGGGATTCTGATTGCCAAGATCACCGTTGCCGGTGTGATGATTCCAGTGCCAATCGTAGTGGAGCTTTTTTCGCGTCGGCACAATCAGTGGTGACGGTCCAGCCCAGAGATCAAAGTCGAGGCCAGGCGGAATCGGTGCGGGGGTATCGACCAAGCCGATACTTGCCCGGCGTTTGTAACAGAGCGCATGAGCCACTCCAATCGCTCCGATCGCACCGCCCTGGACAAAGTCGATGGTCTCTCGCATCCCAGTCATGCTGCGACTTTGTGCGCCCATTTGGCAGATGCGTCCCAGTTTTCGCGCCCATTGCGTCATCACCCGGCCTTCCTCGACATTGTGGCTGCAAGGCTTTTCAACATAGACATCCTTGCCGGCTTGCATCGCCCAGATACTCATCAAGGCGTGCCAGTGGTTGGGAGTGGCAATCGAAATGACATCGATATTATTATTGTCGAGTAGTGCACGAACATCGGCCACTTGCTGTGGCTTGTGGGGAAGATTTTTAAAACGCTGTTGGTACTTTCCTAATGCGGTCGGATCGCAGTCACAGATGGCCACAAGGTCGGCGTCAGGATTAGCCAGCCATTCGGCAACGTGAGTCCCGCCACGGCCATTGGTACCGATCACGGCAACGCGAAGTTTTTCGTTGGGTCCACGCGTATGAGATGAAACTGGTTCGGCCGCGTTGCTTTGCGAGAGCTTTGTGCCTGCCAAGGCAGCGGTCCCAAGAATAATCGCCTGTTCCACAAAACCGCGACGCGAGAGAGTCATGGCTGATCGATTCCGGAGTGATAGGCAGAGCGATCAAAAATCACTCTCACAGAATATCACATCACAGATTGCTCTGCCTGCCGCAATAAAGCTAAACCACGCCTAACATGGGCAGACTTGCCTTCTCGCTACAAAGGGCAAGAAACGAGTGGACTGCAGGGGTGAAGGCTCTTCAAAAAGGCGTCATCTCGAGAGACCAGCGACCATAAACATGGCCAATCGCCCGCCGAGAGCCAACCTATTCACGCCCCTGGACGGCGGAAGTTGCGGTACGCTTGGATGACATCAAACAGGTCGGCTGAAATAATTATTTCATCGGCCTGGAAGTCGTTGAGCCACGTGCGATCACTGGCCACTGCGTCGGCCAAGATTGGTAACACATCTCCCAGCGTCACCTTGACGGAGTGAAAATCGAGCGAGTTGCCTAAAACCGAGACGCTCGAATGATCGACTGCTGGCCCGGTGTAGACGCGAAGTTTTCTCATGCCCATGGAACACACTCCTTTGTGAGACGGTGGCAGACGCTGAAGAATTGAGACGGTAGAAAATGGCCTACTGGCCACGGATGGTCGACCGTCTTCTTGACGGCAACCATCTCCACCCTTTAAAGATCGGCTACCGCAGCCAGCAAAGTTTCGCCCAATTCTCCGGTGTGTGAGGAATATGCCTGTTGCGAAGGCAAGCCTGGAGAAGTGGGCAGAATGGACGGGCTTTAGGCGTCGCCATTTTTAAGCGAAAGGCTTTCCATTCGACCGGCGCGAAAGGCTTCCCCCATTGCCTTAGGCACAAGTGCCTCGGCTTGAAACACTCGAGCGCGGTTTTCTGCTGTGGCAGCTTTCATCTCCTGCTCGCGAGCAATGGCAAAACTACGACGCTCCTCCGCCTTGGCTCGAGCCACCCGCGTGTCGGCCTCTGCCTGATCAGCTTGAAGACGAGCACCGATATTTTCACCGACGTCGATGTCGGCAATGTCGATTGACACAATCTGAAACGCCGTCTGGGCATCGAGGCCGCGGTGTAGCACCGCTTTGGAGATTTGGTCGGGATGTTCCATCACTTCAAAGTGACTCTCTGCCGAACCGATCGAGGTGATGATTCCCTCACCAACGCGGGCGATGATCGTTTCTTCCGTGGCCCCGCCGATGAGTTGTTGAAGGTTTGTACGCACCGTGACTCGAGCACGGATTTTGAGTTCCACACCATTTTTCGCAACAGCCGACAGAGTGGTCTTGCCACTGGCACTGTCCGGGCAATCAATGACCTTAGGATTGACGCTGGTCTGCACAGCATCGAGCACATCCCGACCGGCCAGATCTATGGCGCAGGCCCGATCGAAGTCGAGATCTAGATCA
The DNA here is from genome assembly GCA_003670865.1 of Planctomycetota bacterium. Classification (GTDB taxonomy): domain Bacteria; phylum Planctomycetota; class Planctomycetia; order Pirellulales; family UBA1268; genus BAIKAL-G1-2R. The sequence goes on from QWQJ01000099.1 coordinate 11,299, forward strand.
GCTCGATGGGCGGCGATCAACGCGCGGATGACGCGAGGTACGTCGCCCCCGGCAAGGTAATGAGCCTCTAGGCGACGGATCGTGATGTCGCGTCCTAGGCCCGCCTGGGTGGCCATGATCTGCGCCTGCACAATTGTGCGAGCATTCACCTTTCGCAGACTCATTCCCAGCAACTCTAAAAATGTCACCGGAGCTTTTGACCAATAGGCCTGAAACCAGATCTGTCCGTAGTTGAAGATTAAGAGCAGCATGGCCAGGGCAATCAGCCCCAGCAGTAGACCTGCCACAACCAGTGCCGGCAGGGAAACTTCAGCGGGAAATGGATTTTCAAATTGATTCATGGGAAGCCTTGGCAAAGATCTGGGAATGGACGAACAACTCATCCAGACTAGTTCGCTTTGGGCAGCAAAGAAAGCGGCCCCGGGCTCTGGATCCACTAGCCGTGTGAAAATGGAGTCTTTGTCGCAGAAAACGAAGGGTAATGCACCGGCTCAAAGTTCCTCTTCGTGCACTTTCTCAAGGGCACTCATAACCACTCGCCACCACTTGTCCCACCCTTATCAGTAGACCAGGGCACTTTCGATGCGGTGGGGTGCGAGGCGTTCGCGGCCCCCGAGAATGGTAACTTCAAGCAAAAAAGCCGCTCCAGCCACGATGGCGCCGCCTGCCTCGATCAGCCGCATGCAGGCTTGGGCAGTGCCTCCCGTGGCGAGCACATCATCGACGACGAGCACGCGAGCGCCCGCTGCGAGGACGCCGCGGTGCATCTCTAAGCGGTCGCGGCCGTATTCGAGTTCGTATTCGTGTGAGATGGTGTCGGCTGGCAACTTGCCCGGTTTTCGAACGGGAATAACCCCGATCCCCAGTGCCAAGGCCATGGGCGTGGCAAACAAAAATCCTCTGGCCTCCACAGCGGCGATGGCACTGAGCTTTTCATGTTTCCACGGGGCAACGAGTTGTTCGATGGCTGCTGCCAATGCCCTTGGATCGGCAAGCAATGGCGTGATGTCACGAAACAAAATGCCGGGTTTAGGGAAATCGGGGACCGGACGGATAAACGCTTTGAGATCAATAGGTGATTGTGACGGATCGGTGTGTGTCATGGAGATAAAAAGTATTTCTACACGAGGAGGTTACGAAGTTCGTGAATCGCCATCGCTAGGAAAAGACTAGGCACCGTGCCGCAAGGCAATTGTGGCCCTTGGCTCACCGTCGATTTCGATTGCTAGATTTGCCAGCGTTTCGGATTCAATCTGCCGCACCCTCTCTCTTGTCAGTCCCAGTACCACACCGATTTCCTTGAGCGTCATCGGCTCGCCGCCGCCCAGACCAAATCGCAGTTTCAGAATAGTCGAAGCCCGCTTGTCGAGTTGCTCGATGCGAAGTAACACATGTCGCAATGTGTCGCTGTCGAGCAATACATCCGCCGGACACTTGGCGTTTTCGTCTCGGATCATCTCGCCCAGCGACCAGCCGCTGTCGGGTTGCTCTGTCTGTGGCGTTGAATGATGGACATGAATCGCTTTTTTGATGATAGGCAGTTTCTTGCGAGCCAGACCCAGCATCCGTGCGATCTCTTCTGGCGTAGGCACTCTGCCGAGGGCATCAAAAAGACGAGCGGTAGCTCTTCGCCATTTCGATAAAAGTTCGACCATGTAAGCCGGAATGCGGATTGTTTTCCCAGAATTGATCAAGGCCCGTTTGATCGACTGCTTGATCCAGTAGCTTGCGTAGGTGCTGAATCGTGTGCCCATCGTCGGATCAAAACCCTCTACAGCCCGAAGCAAGCCAAGGTTGCCCTCTTCGATCAGGTCGGGGAGCATCAGGCCGCGGTTGTTGTAACCCCGGGCGATGTTCACCACGAGTCGGAGGTTGGCACGCACCATGTGATCACGCGCTTGGGCATCGCCGCGAGCGATTGCATGGGCCAAGCGTTTTTCGTCATCGGCTGTGAGGAGCGATGTTTCGTTGATGTCCCGTAAATAGGTTTCGAGTGGATTCTGTACGGCAATGGTTGGTAGTTTGCGACGGGAAGCTGGCATGGCGTGGGTACGGCTTTCCTGGGCTACGGGTATGTGGGCGGTGGCTTGCAGATCGATCACTTCGACCTAGAAAAGGTATCGACTGGGAAACCTCACCAACTACACAAGCAGCGCAGAAAAGGTTGCATAAAACGATTGAAACGATTCTGCCGATCGTTGCCGTGGCAGAGGGCAAAAATGTATTGGCTCAAGACTCTTGTGTCTCAAGAGACCAGTCGATGCGGACAAGTTCTGGTGTTGCACCGATGCGCACCGGTAGCAGCGACGTGCCGATGCCTCGCGACACATACATCGGTGGGCCGCCATCGTCGTACCAGCCGGCAACATAACGGCCGCTGCCACGCGGCCTGATGAGGGCCCAGCCACCAGGGGCGACCTGCCCGCCATGCGTGTGGCCGGCGAGCAGGAGCGAAGCTGAATGCTCCGTTGGTAATCGAATTGTGTCGCGACAGGCGGGACAGTGAACCAGCAGAAGATGGTTGGACGTGGGTTTTTCATGACGAAGCGCGGAGGCAGCATCTGGTACGCCGCCGATCAGGTCGTCGAGGCCCGTCACGCGTAAGCGGCTACCATTTTTCTCGACTTCAACGGAGCGATTGATCAGGAGTTCGCCGCCGTGCTGCTCGTAGGTGCGGCCGAGAGCTTCAAGGGAAATCCCGGAGCGATGCTCCCAGTTGCCTACAATAGCCAGCGTTCGCGGCTGGCTAGGAAATTCTCGCAGCAAGATGTTGAGCGACCCTAGCGATCCGTGGGCATCGATCACGTCGCCTGTGAGCACGATCAAATCGGCGTGTGAGTCGTGAATCGATTGTAAAAGGCTCTGCTCCAATCGGCCGATGCGATTCAAATGCAGATCGCTCACCTGCAGGATGCGAAGTGTGTTCTTCGCCGCCACCGCAGCCTCAGCGGTAGCCGGCGGAGGCACACCAAAAGCATAATCGCTTGTCACAAGCCAGTTCGGTGTGATCAGCAAGCCGTCCACGAGCCCTCCGATGACGGCAGCCGCTGGCACCGTCGTGGCGACCAGCCCAAGCTGTTTGAGAAGAATGCGACGACTCGTCAGGGTCGCTGCTGGGCGTCGGGGAGGACTCACAAAAACCCTCGAAGTCGGTCGGGCGATCAGGGCAGCGTCGCTGGTGGTGGGATAGAAATAGATGGCAGGACCGGCGAAACTTCTTGGATAGCCTGGATCCGGATGCCCGGTCCTAGTTCAGTGTCGAGAAAAGTGAGCAGTGTTTTTCCAGCCAGTGAGGTGCGGGTCAGTGCAGGCTTGTGGGCGTCTTGGTTCAGAATTACCAGTCGACTCTCAACGCCCGCAGCACGCAGGGCCGTATCCAAACGCACGCTCTGATCAACCGGCACAATTGCGTCGAGTCGGCCGTGCACAAGGAGCACCGGTGGATCGTCGGGCGAAACATGCGTGAGCGGACTAGCCCGTTGAGCCGCCTCGCGAAACTCAAGTAACGGGCCGCCCACGAGCAGGCTGGCGGGCGAATGAGCGCGGTCATGCTCTGGGCCCAGCGTTGTCAGGTGAGATGGGGCCGATACAGCACAGATTGCTGCAACATGCGGCGGGCTTGAAAGGCCTAGGAGGGCTGCAAGATGCCCGCCGGCTGCTGCGCCGATAACGCAGATTCGATCCTTATCGATGCCCCAGACAGCCGCATTTTTTATAATCACACTCAAGCATTCTTGGCAGTCGTCGAGTTGGGCCGGAAAAACGGCCGTATCGCTGAACCGGTAACCAATGCTGGCCACCGCATAACCCTCCTCGATGAGCCATTGAATCGGACAATCGGCCTTTGATCCGTTGCGCCATGTGTCGCCGTGAATCCAGACAACCAGCGGCAGCCCTCCTTCACCGCCACAGTCAGCCGGTAGAATTATGTCAAAAAGCTGCCGGCTGTTGTCGAGTGTGCCGTAGGGCTGGTCGCGATGGACAAGGGGTTTTATGAGGGCAGGTAGATCGCTTTCAAATGGTGAGCCCCGTGTGGTTTCTACGCGGATCGACTGCTGTCTCTGGGATCCCATTGACGGTGTGTCCAGCGGCACATCCAAGGGCCATCCCGCTTGAATCTCGAGCAGCGAACGTGGGTTGTTTTCCCCGTCGCTCCCCAGCGAAATCGGCACATCATCCAGCGGCATGCGGCGACGCGCTGCACGCCGCTGGGAACGACGGGAACTGCGCCTGCCTTGGGGCACCTCGACACCACTTGGCGCATCGACTGGTGCCCGCGGATCACCTCGCCATGCCAGCTGCACTTCCGACCAATCGCGGCTTTGACTGGCTACGACTGGCTCGTCAGCGAGAAGCACAGTGCAGCAGAATATCGCTCCGATGATCAGACCCATCAACACATTGCGTTGGCTGTAAAAAGTCGTCATGCCGCGCTGCTCGTTGTGAAGTGACTTCAATCGGACAATCGTAGCATTAGGAGAGATTCACGATCCCGCAAGCATACTCTCGGGTAAGTCCTCATCCCAATCAAACGTCTGTCGCTGGCAGATCTGAAAGCCGCAGGCTCTTTGGGCATGCCGCCGCCCGCTGAGATAGAAATCCTTTGACCGCCACCTGATTCGGCAGCGATCAGTCGCGAAAAGCCTCACCCGGCAAAGCTCACCGAGAAGGAGTCATGGCACGCTGGTTGTCTCGGCCCCGGCGCGAGTGATCAGATCACAGAGCAAACGCAGAGGTGTGTCGTCGCTCAAAAGTCGCACCGATCCGTCGGCTAAGGCTACGTTCGCCCCCGCCGGATGAAACGCATAGAAGGCGTGGCCCCATTCGTTGGAACCATTGATGGCCGGGGGGGTGGGGATGTTGCCCAACGATGAGTCCCATGGCAGGATTGAACCGATCATGCCCGGATTGTCGGTCGTGGCCCACGCCCCTCCCCGAGCGCGAGTTTTTTTGCCGGTCGAGCCGGTGCCAGCGTAGTCGACGTCATACTTGATGCGGCCCCGATAGACATCCTCGCGACCGGCATTTTCACCAACCAGAATCGTCTTTGAGGTGCCGTCAGAGATGAGCTTGAGCTGGTTACGGGTGTTGGCAGGGCCGGTATTGGAAAGCCCCGCCAGAGTTGCCTTGCTGCCATCCGACCACCAGCAGATAGCGCCGCGAGTGTCCCCAACAACCTGTTCGCTGGCAGAGAGAAAAACATTGGCATCTTTGGGATGCACTCCAGCCGGCACACAATAATCGCTACACGCGCCTGTCTTATTTGGGGGAGTTGTTTCTGGCTTGTCTTGCATGCGGTTGTAGGTTGGTGTTGATGGGCATTGCACGATTGCCAATTGCTTAGCCACGATCTCGCGATTAGGTGATTTCCACCACTCGGTCGTAAAGGTGTACTGCGCAACCAAGCTCGACTCTTCAATAAACGGCAACACAAAAGGCGCCCAACTGTGGAATTTTGTCGAGCCGTTGGGATTTGTGTAGCCCAGTGGAAGCTGCTTTGTGGCACTTTCATAATTTAAAAAAGCTAACGCGACTTGTCGCATGTTGCTGGCACACTGGCTGGCTCTGGCGGCCTCGCGGGCCCCCTGCACCGCTGGCAGCAGTAACCCAATCAGAGTGCCGATAATCGCAATCACGACGAGAAGTTCCACGAGCGTAAAAGCGAAGCGATTCTTTTGGGTGTGGGTGTCGTCCATAGGGGTAAAGGAGGGAAGCAAATGCCATGCCTGTCGAGAATACCCGGGTAGATCGGCAGATCTCTCCCTCTCGAGAAGCATTCGGATTTACTCATAGCGAGTATGCGCGGTGAAGAATTCGCCGCGCGGTGAAGAATTCACCGTTCCAGTTTGCCCCGCAGCGTGGCTCGATCGAGGCCAAGAATCTTGGCAGCGGCCGTGCGGTTGCCTCCGGCACGGTCCACCACCTCCTCAACCAGCGTCATTTCTACGAGCTTCAAAAGCCGCTGGTGGAGAGGGTCTGATTCAGCTTCGCGTTGGTTCCAAATCGAGGTGACCCACGCCCGAATCGCCGCAGCCACCAACGCATCAGCCTCGCCTGCCAGCAGCGCATCGCTCGGAATCGCGGCACCGCTCACAGACACGCCCTGAAGAAGGGTGCGTGGCGTTTCTGGCGGCAGATGTTCTGGCTGCAGTCTGCCCCCCCGGGCCATCACAGCGGCATACTCAACAGCGTGTTTGAGTTGGCGGACATTGCCTGGCCACGGGCGATCGCGCAGGCATTCTAAAAACGCAGCCGAGGGCGGAACCTCGACTGTGAGGCTCGAACGCTGAAGAAAATGGGTGACGAGCGTTGGCAGATCCTCAAGCCTTGTGGCCAGGGCTGGCATCTCGATTGGAAAGACTCGCAGTCGGTGGAAAAGATCTTCACGAAATCCGCCTGTTGCCATGGCAGCTTCCAGATTTCGATTGGTGGCTGCGATCACCCGCACATCGACAGGCCGGCGTGTGGCCGATCCCACCGGCGTAATTTCACCATGCTCAAGCACCCGTAGCAGTTTGACTTGCACCTCTGGCGATGCCTCGCCAATTTCGTCCAGAAAAATTGTCCCCCCATCGGCCAGTTCGAACAATCCCTTGCGATCGACTGTCGCACCGGTGAAAGCACCGCGGAGATGGCCAAAGAGTTCGCTTTCAATCACGCTGGGTGCCAAGGCTGCCAGACTCGTTACCACCAGGGGACGCTCATGGCGAGGGCTATGCATGTGGATCGCGCGGGCTGCCAACTCCTTGCCGGTACCCGTTTCGCCCGTGAGCAAAACGGGTAAGTCGCTGGGAGAGACAAGCGCAATCTGTTTAAACACTGTCTGCATTGGCAGGGTTCGGCCAATCAGCGAGGCATGGGTGGTGGCAGTCGTATCCGCACCGTCGCTCGTGTCAGCAGAATGTGCGAGACGAGCGGAATGATCGGCGATTCCTCTGGCCACCACCGCCGACACCCTCGCCAAATCGAACGGTTTGACGAGATAGTCAAAGGCACCTGCTTTGACCGCCCGCACGGCAGTGTCGAGATCACCAAACGCAGTCATCACAATAATTCTAGCGGCAGGTAACAATGCTCGAAAGTCAGGCAATGACTCCAGCCCATCGCGACCCGGCAGACGCACGTCGAGCAACATCACTTCGGGTGTTATGCGAACGCAGATTTCCAGAGCCTCGGCAACGCTGGCAGCCACTTCAACCGAGTGGCCTTCGTCTTGGAGCACTTCTCGCAGGCTCCAGCTAATAGCCGCCTCATCATCGACGATTAGAATGTGGCTCATGCAAATTCATCCTGCGGGGTTTTTGCCGTGGTGATTTCTAGAAACGCTGTCGCGTGGCTCTGCGAAAGAGTCGCCGCTGGCAGCCAGATCGAAAAGCGGGTGCGGCTCTGCGCCCG
>QWQJ01000162.1 GCA_003670865.1 Planctomycetota bacterium
CGGGGGAAACGGTTGGCGTTCGGGCGGCGGAGTTGCTGCTCAAACAGGACGATACAAACCGAATCGCCACTGTACTCGCCGCAGAAGATTCGCTCCGAGCGGCAGCATTGATTGTCGCCCTGGGCAATGTCGGCGGCAAAGCGGTTAGCGACAGACTGATGTCTATTGTGACCGCCGCCGACAAATCTCTGGCGGTACGCTCTGCGGCCGTAACCGCTCTGGGTAAGTCACCGCATGGCGAAACGTTTCTTCTCGAATGCGTCCAGGGCAAGACGGTCGCCGTTGACTTACACTTCACGCTGGCGACTGTACTCTTTGCCTCGGCCGATCCAGCCATCAAGGCCGCAGCGGCCAAGCACCTGACGCTGCCTGTGACAGCGACGGCCAAGCCGCTGCCACCACTGGCCGACCTACAGAAGATGGTCGGCCACACCACCCACGGCAAACAACTCTTCGACGGCACGGCCACATGCAGTAAGTGCCATGTCGTCGATGGCCAAGGCAAAGACATCGGCCCGAATCTTTCCGAAATTGGCAGTAAGCTAGGCAAAGACGCTTTGCTTGTTTCGATTCTCGATCCGAGCGCCGGCATCAGCCCCAGCTACGAAACCTTTATCGCCCTGACCCGAGACGGCAAAGCAATCACGGGCGTGCTCGTGAGCAAGACCGACAGCGAGCTCATCTTAAAAGATACCAGCGCGATCGTGCACACACTGAAGGTGGAGGAACTGGAAGAAATGAAGTCGCTCTCCACGTCACTGATGCCCGATGACCTACAAAAACTGCTGAGTGCGCAAGACCTCGTCGATGTTGTCGAATACCTGACCACGCTCAAAAAGCAGTAAGACTTTCGCGAGCATTCACGTTACCGACGGCCTGCGACTTGCCGGCAGATTGCTGCTCCTCTGGCTCGAGGACTTTCTTTTCCGGATAGTCAAGGCCCTTGCGGCTTTGCATGACCGACTCCAGCCACGCAGCCATTTCAGCCTTCATCGTGGCTGCGATCGCTGGCTCTTCATCGATCAGATTCTTCTTTTCTGAAATGTCATTTATAAGATCGTAAAGTTCGTAGGTGTCTTTGCCGCGGCGGTGGAGTTTGTATTGATTGTCGCTCCACACCACAGGGCCATCTTGAAGCCCACGTTCGCCGTGATGCCAGAATCCGATCGGCCGGGGTCGCTCCGTCATTGTGCCGTCGATCAGCGGCAGAATATTAATTCCGTCGATCGGCAGATTCTGGTTGGCAACCTTAATCCCGAGAAGTTCCATGATGGTGGGATAGATGTCGCTGGTAACGGCAGGCACGTGGGTGATCGACGGCTTGCAAATGCGGGCTGGCCATTCGATGATGCCGGGCACCCGGATACCGCCTTCCCAAAGCTCCCCCTTGTGGCCGCGCAAATGGCTGTTGGAGCCAAATGCATCCGGCTCCACAGTGTCATCCATCCAAGCACCATTATCACTATTGAACCAAATCATTGTGTTATCGGCGATGCCGAGCTTGCGAAGTCCTTGACGCAGCGCCCCCATACTCCGATCCACGCCCACCATCTCGCCATAGTAAGGCGAGCCACCTGCCGCCTTAAGATCCGCGGCCGTTGGGGCAAGAGGCACATGCGGGCTTCCAAACCAGATGACAGCAAGAAATGGTTTCTTTTCTTGGGCATTTCTTTTGATGAATTGAAGGGCCTCGGTCATGATGGCATCGGAGCCGTCACCCTCGATTTTCGTCGGCTCACCATTGCGGCTGAATGTCCAGTCGGTGTCGAACCAGTTGGAAACCGTGAACCACTCATCGAAGCCGAAGTGGCCCGGATGCAACGGGTCACTCTCAGGCAGCGCCCTGCCGCCCCCTGGCTTGCCGCCGCTCAAGTGCCATTTTCCGAAATGCGAAGTCGAGTAACCAACCTGCTTCACCGCACGGGCAATTGTCTGTTCCTGAAGCCGCAGCGACATTCCAGGCCAGTCGCACTGCATACGGTAGGGATGGCGGCCGGTCATCACGCTTGCACGCGTCGGCGAACAGCTTGGGTGGGCTGAGTAAAAACGGTCAAACCGTAATCCATTTGCGGCCATCGCATCGAGGTTGGGAGTCTTGATTTTCGTGAGGCCGTTGTAGCCGACATCGCCCCAGCCTTGATCGTCGGTCATGCAGAGGATGATGTTGGGCCTTTGGTCGGATGGTGTATCGGGTGATAGAGCGGCAGCGAACCGGCAGGCCACTGCCAGAAAAATCATGCCGATGCCGGCAGCCAGTCGCGATTGGGGAGAGCGCATGTCAATTTCTAGAATAAGAGTTTTGGGAGAAAAAAGTCATTGGGAAATCACAAAGAATAATCCTGCTCAAGCTAAAATCTCGGTCAGCATCGCTGTGCTATCAGCGTACGCTTTTCGTTCAATGCCGAGAGCATGCAACTGGGTCAACCAAAGGTTAGCCAGCGGGGTGCCGGTCTTGCAGTGGACATGCTTACCCAGCTTTAGCTTTCCGCCTCCGCCGCCGGCCACCACCAGCGGTAAGTCGTTGTACTGATGCGTGGTGCCGTCCCCCATGCCAGCTCCGAGCGTGAAAATGGTGTTGTCGAGCAGCGTTGTGCCGTTGGCTTCTGTGATAGTGTCCATCCGCTCCAGCAGTCGTGCAAACGCCGAGATATGAAAGCGGTCCAGCTTCAAAAGATCTTCCATGTGTTCATGTGGGGCATGGGTCATGGCGTGATGGCTGTGCGGCTGGTCGAGGATGCCCTCCCAATTGGTTGGCGTTGTCCATCGTTCGGGGCCCACCATCAGCGTACCGACATTGGTCAGACCGCTTTGCAAGGCCGTTACCATTAGATCGCCCATAAGGTGGATATAGTCGTTGCGAGGCAAGTGCTCTGCTGGACGCTCGACCTTCGCAGCCGCCAATTCAGATTTCATGGCATCGATGCGATCCATGCGTTTTTCGATCGTGCGAATGGCCTCGAAGTATTCGGCAAATTTTTGCCTGTCATCAACACTCAGATGGCGTTGCAACTGCTTGGCATTGCTGAGTGCCAACTCGGTGATGTTGCGAATTCTCGCGTTGGCATTGGTGCCAAATAATCGGTCGTATACCTCTCGTGGGTCTCGCATTGAGGGAGCGACATGGCCAGTGCCGTACCAGGACATGTTGTCAAAGTAAATCGACTCGATGTTGTTTTTATGATCGTTGCAACTGAGTTCAAGCGTCGAGTACGGCGTTGTCTGCCCGATACTATCAGCCGCGATATGGTCGAGCGTACGCGCAAGGGGATACGCAGAGTTCTTCACCTCATAAGGCGCAACGTTCGTCAGAAAGCAAGACGCGGCTTGTGCATGGGAATCAGTTCCGTGCTGGAAGGTGCGATCGAGGCCCGTGATCAGAGAGATTTTATCCCGCATGGCGTGGAGTGGAGCGAGTGTCGGAGTGAACGTCAGGGGATGACTGCCCTCTGGAGTCACCTGGCCTGCGAAACGCCAGACATTGTTTTGGCCAGCAAAACCCGGCAGGGCGCGATCTCCCTCCCCCGGGAAGAAGCCGCGACGCATGATCCCATTTGGCAGATAAAAGAAGGCCATTCGCTGTGCCGCGGGGGCAGCCTTGCCCTGATTGGCCCTTGCGCGACTGGACAAACTCTCCAGCCAAGGGAGGCTCAGGGCCACTCCACCGCTGACTGCCAGAAATCTCCGTCGAGAAATAGGGCGGGCTTTTGTGTCGTGACCCATTGTAAAACTTTTTCCGGTTGAATGACTGTGCTGACTGTTCTCAATCAATGGTTGTCATCGCAATTGAGTATTAACCTTCGTCTGCGGCCTGGCAAATCCTCTCGTATTTTTCTGCAAAAACGGCTCACTGGTCGCGATACTCTTGAGGATTGCCCGCAACTGATCCTCGCCGGCCATTGCCTTGGCAGTTATGTCATCCAGTGCGAGTGAGTCTGCCGGCCCGAGTTCCCGGCCCAGCGAGTAGGACAGCACGTGAGCGATAAAGCCGCGGATAAAGCGTTGCTTCTCAGCCAGAATCAGCCCCTTAAACTCGATCAGGGATGTAAACATATGCTGATTGAATAAGATCCCGCTGGGATCGACTTCTCGACCATTTTCGTACTGCTCGCGCCACACACCCGTGGGGCCGAAGTTTTCGAGCGCGAAGCCGAGGGGATCGAGTTTGTTATGACAACTGGCACAGTCGGCCCGCTTGCGATGTTCGGCCAATCGCTCGCGAATTGTCAGTGTTGATAGTTTTGCCTGATCACCTTCCGGGAGCGGCGGGACATCTGCCGGCGGCGGCTCTGGTGGGTCGTTGAAGATGACTGCATTGACCCAAGCGCCGCGGGTGATGGGCTGGGTGCGGGTGGGCGTGGATGTCATCGTCATAACGGCTGCGTTGGTGATCACACCGCCCCGTCGCGGATCGTCGACTTTTACGCGTTTGAAAATCTGCACCCCAACATCATGCCCTGCATTGGCATTCCCCTCATAATTTGCCCGCAGCATATCGCTCTGCCAGGTGAACTTCGGGTCGAGGAGTTCGACGATGGACCGGTCTTCGATGTAGATGGTTTCAAATAGAAGGAGCGGCTCGGCAATCATGTGCATGCTGGTGCGGTAGCCGTCACCCTCATAAAAGTAAGCAAACTTCTTCGGATCCGGCACCGACGTAATCAATCGCTCGAGCTGCAACCATTGGGCGGGGAAGTTGTCGCAGAAGCGACTCGATTTCTGATCGTTTAACATCCGATCGATCTGCTGGCCGAGCGTTGTGGGATCGCTCAGCGTGCCGGCCTCGGCAAGATCAAGCAATGTGTCGTCGGGGATGCTGGACCAGAAGAAGTGAGCCAGCCGCGACGCCAGTTCGAAATCATTGATGCGTTGACGGCCGCCGCTCTCGTCATCTAAGTGGCTGTCCTCTGCATGGGTCTCGCCAGAGGTTTCGATGAAGTAGAGGAAGCCTGGCATGCCCAGGATCGCCCCCACCGCTGCACGCATGGCGTCTTCAAACGATCCTCCAGCAGCCAGCTTGCCTTGGGTAAACACAGCCAATTGATCGAGTATTTCTGGATCGACAGGACGACGAAACGCCCGACGCAACAATTTTGCAAGCCGCGGTCGGATTGCCTCGATGTCAACAGCCGTCGAATCTACGTCGGCTGGCTTTGCCGGCGATGCAAACAATTGATTCCAGACTCGGCATTCCTGGGGATTGAGGTCGGGGCTTGCCACAATTGCCTGGCTGAGTGTCAGAAATGATTCCATCAGGAGTGGCGAAAGCGTAAGGTGATCGGCGCGGTTATCGAAACCGTGCTCGGCCCGTTTATCCTGAGCAAATTCTGCCACACCTCGAAACCCCTCAGGTCGCTCATTGTCGATGTCCTTGCTAAGCGGACGGCTGGAGACCCGCACTTCTGCCGGCATGGTCTTCGTCTCTGGATGGAAATAATCCTGTCGCCTCCGCAGCAATCGTTCGTTGATCTGAAAG
>QWQJ01000114.1 GCA_003670865.1 Planctomycetota bacterium
CAGATCGACCAGCGGCACATCCATCGGTAGAGAGGCAACCGCAGCCAACGCCTCAAGCATGGCCCGACTGATCGGCGCGGCAAGACTCGGCCATAGGTCCAGCGCCCCAGCGGCCAGCGAAAGGGAGGCATCTCGCACCAGTGCACTGTGTTCAACGCCGATCCGCGTGCCAATTCCATCGCAACTCGGACACCAGCCCAGCGGACTATTGAATGAAAACTGCCTCGGCTCAAGTGGCTTAAAGCCCCGTCCGCACGCTGGGCAGGCCAGTTTTCGACTGTGCACTTCCACCGGCCAGTCTGGTTCCTCGACGGCCGTTTTGCCAACTGACTCGATCGCACGGGCCACGAGCATCGTACCGTTACCAGCCTCAAAGGCGGCCTCGACGCTCTGCGCTAATCGGCTGCGGTCGGTCGAATGGACCGCCACGCGATCGATGACAATCTCAATCCGGCTTTTTTGTTTGCGGTCGAGCGACAGCCGTTCATCGGCCGACTTTTCATCCAGACGAACCGTGCGACTGTCGATCCGCACCCTTACATAGCCGCTGGCCCGCAGGCCGGCAAAAAAAGCTTCAGGCGACTGACCGACGCGGACTTCCACTGGTGCCAGCAATAAAAGATGTGTCCCCTTTTCGTATTCCAAAAGCCTTTCGACTGTCTGGTCGACGCTCTGCGTACCGACTTCAATCTGGCAGTCGGGACAGTGCATCACCCCCAGCCGAGCGGAAAGCACGCGGAAGTAGTCGTACATCTCTGTCAGCGTGCCGACGGTCGAACGAGGCGTGCTGCCTGTCGCCCGCTGCTCGATCGCCACCGCCGGAGAAAGCCCTTCGATCCGCTCAAAAAGTGGCTTGGGCACCTGTCCGACAAACTGCCGTGCATACGGCGAAAGGCTCTCAACATACCGCCGCTGTCCCTCGGCGTAGAGCGTGTCGAAGGCCAAAGATGTTTTCCCGCTGCCGCTGGGGCCGCAGCAGACGGTCATCGCCCCGCGAGGAATGTCGGCATCGACCTGTTTTAAATTGTGCTGGGCGGCACCTCGCACAATGATGCAGGGGGGGCCTGGATCGCGCGAGGCAGCGGTGATCTTGGCCAGCGACGCCTCGGTAAGAGCGGCCGGATCAGCCACTTTTTTGCGACGCAGTCGCGCGGTGCGTTTTTTGGGAATGATATTTTTGAGCCGGGCTATCGCCGCCTCCAAGACCGGTGCTAGCGCCTTGCCGGTGTGCGAGGCCTTGACGCGAGCGATCTGTTCGGGCGTGCCTGCCGCGACGATCTTTCCGCCGCCGCCGCCGCCTTCAGGCCCTAGGTCGATGACCCAGTCGGCTCGCTTGACAACGTCAAGATTGTGCTCCACGACTAAGACTGTATTGCCCGCAGCAACCAATCGCTCTAACACCGTGACGAGTTGCCGCACATCGGCCATGTGCAGGCCTGTTGTCGGCTCGTCCAGAATGTAGAGTGTTTTCCCCGTCGAGCGTTTGGCTAATTCGCGCGAGAGCTTGACACGCTGCGCCTCGCCGCCGGAGAGCGTCGGCGAGGGCTGGCCGAGATGCAGGTAGTCGAGGCCTACATCGCAGAGGGTCTCAAGTTTGCGGGCAATGTCTGGGGCGTCGGCAAAGATCTCCCGGGCGTCGCCAATCTCCATGTTTAAAAGTTCGGCAACGTTCTTCCCCTTCCAACGCACTTCCAGTGTATCGCGAGAAAATCGACTGCCGCCGCAGATGTCACACGTCACCCAGACATCGGCTAGAAAGTCCATATCGAGCCGGGTCGAGCCATGCCCCTCGCAGGCCTCGCAGCGACCGCCGGCCACATTGAAGCTGTAGCGGCCCGCCTTCCAGCCCCTTTTTTTTGACTCCGGCAACATGGTGAAAAGTTTGCGGATGTCATCCCACACCTTGACATAGGTGGCAGGATTACTCCGCGGAGTGCGACCGATCGGTGACTGATCAATCACGATTACTTTATCGATTTTGTCAGCGTTGTGAATCGAATCGAAGGCCCCGGGCTGCACGATCTCGCTGCCTAAAAGGCGGCGTAGTTCCGGCTCCAGCACATCTCCTACGAGCGAACTCTTGCCGCTGCCCGAGACGCCCGTCACGCAGACCAAGAGTCCCAGAGGGATTTCCACATCGATGTTTTTGAGATTGTTGTGGCGAACCCCCTTGAGCACAAGCGACTGACCAGCTGGCGTGCGGCGTGTGACAGGCACTTCAATCGCATCGCGGCCCGAAAGAAACGCACCTGTAATGCTCCGCTCCACAGCAGCGACATCGTCGGGCGATCCAGCAGCCACCACCTCGCCTCCCCGCTTCCCTGGTCCGGGGCCAAAATCGACCACCCAGTCAGCCGCGCGAATCGTTTCCTCATCGTGCTCAACAACAACGACTGTGTTGCCCTTGTCACGAAGGGCCTCAAGCGCCCCGAGGAGTTTACTATTGTCGCGGGCATGCAGGCCGATCGATGGCTCGTCGAGCACATAAAGCACACCGGAAAGGCCCGAGCCAATCTGCGCCGCCAGCCGGATTCTCTGGCTCTCGCCACCAGACAGCGTGGGGGCTTTGCGGTCCAGGGCGAGATAACCCAAGCCCACCTGATCAAGAAAGGCCAGTCGTGACCGAATCTCCTTCATGAGTTCACCCGCGATTACTTTTTGCGTGGCGTCAAAAGCTATCTCGGAAAGATACTCGCGAGCATCACTGATCGGCAGATGGCAAAGGGCGTCGAGCGAGAGTTCTTTGACCGCTAGGCCGCGAGCTTTTTTCTGAAATGTTTTCGAAGCCGTTGTGATTCGCACAGCTCGGGCTTGGGCTGAAAGACGAGCTCCCATGCAGTCGTGGCAGGGAGTAACGCACATCAGTTTTTCCATCTGCCGCCTTATAATGCTGCTTTTTGCATTCCGCCAACGGTTGGTGAGCAGCGCTAAAATGCCCTCAAACTTCGTCCTGCCCCCCCGCTCGGACCGTCCGCTTTTCCAACGGATTGCAATCTCTTCCAGACCGGTACCATTCAGCCAGATCTTTTTTTGTAGCGGCGTCAGGCGTTGCCAGGGAGTGTCAAAGAGCGTGCCAGCGGGAAACTTGCGGTTGGACTCGGCGTGGGCGGCCACACTCAAGAACAGTCGCCGCATCCAGCGGGGCATGTCGCGGAAACTGCCGATCACATTGAAGGCGCCTTTGCGAATCGATCGTTCTGGGTCCGCGATTAATTTCTCGGGATCGATGCCGTAAATGTCACCGAGTCCATCGCAGGTTGGGCAGGCACCTTGCGGGCTATTAAAACTAAAAAGCTGTGGCTCGGGCGAAGCATAACTGATGCCGCACGGCACGCAGGCGTAGCGGCTGGAAAGAATCAGATCATCACCTTTTTTTGCGGCAGCCTTTTTACGGTCGCTGACAGCGCGGCTTTTGGAGTCACTGTTACGCTCCTCGCCGCGATCACTGTCCGCTGCCGGTTCGCGGGCCACGATCACCTGACTGTCTCCGATGCGAAGGGCCAACTCCACCGCTTCGGCGATTCGACTGCGCGTTTGGTCAGTGGGCGTGATGCGGTCGATGACAACGTCGATCGTGTGCTTGAGCAGTTTTTCAAGGGCAGGCGGATTCTCGACTCGCACGATGCGGCCATCAACACGCGCCCGCGTAAAACCCTGCCGCACCAAATCCGTGAACAGATCGCGGTGCTCCCCTTTCGCCTCGCGAACCAGCGGCGCTAGAAGCATCACCTTTTCGCCAGACCTTGCTGAGAGAATGAGTTCCACGATGGCGTCCCTGGGCTGCGCCTCAAGCAGGCTGTCGCACTGCGGACAGTGGGCGCGGCCGCACCTCGCATAAAGCACCCGCAGGAAATCGTGAATCTCCGTCATGGTGGCGACGGTCGATCGAGGATTGTGTCCAGCTGATTTTTGCGCAATCGAGATCGAAGGCGAAAGGCCCGTGACGCTATCGACATCGGGCCGGGGCAATTGACCGAGAAACTGTCGGGCAAATGTGGAGAGACTCTCCACATAGCGGCGCTGCCCTTCGGCATAGAGGGTGTCAAAGGCAAGGCTCGACTTGCCCGAACCGCTGACCCCGGAAAAACAGATCAGCCGTCCGCGAGGTAATCCGACGGTCACATCGCGCAGATTATGCTCTCGCGCACCGCGGACAACGATTGGTGAAATGTGCATGCTTGAATGACGAAAAAGGAGAGTGGCCTCGGTAGTATTGTAGCGCACAAAAGAGATCGTCTGGGAGGCCCTGCCTACGGGCTAGACAGCCATGCAAGCCTGCCTTACGATCGAAAATCCCTGCCGGGGCGGTAGCTCAACTGGGAGAGCGCGGCGTTCGCAATGCCGAGGTTGGGAGTTCGATCCTCCTCCGCTCCATTTGTGTGTCGGGATGATCGTGCTGGATGATCTTGTGATCTTCTTTCGATCGCACAATCGTCACATTTTACATTGCATGACTGTCGAGCGACTGCACAATGGAATGTCTGCCATGGCGACAGGCTCAAGGGCGGTGATCATTGATCCATCGACCCAATTGATGGTGGCTGTCTGCGCTGGAGACGCCGAGGCCTTTGAGCAGCTCGTGGCCTTGTGGCAAGATCGGCTCGTGACGCTCTTTCTCCACCACACTGGCGACCATTCGACCGCCGACGATCTCACACAAGAGGTCTTCATGCGGGTCTACCGCGCCCGCACGACCTATAAGCCGACAGCTAAGTTTACGACGTGGATCCACACGATTGCCAATCACGTCGCCAGCGATTTACGACAGCGAGCCTACCGGCGGCTCGAGAGAGGCGTGCCTGCAAATGCGTCGGCCTCGAGCAGCACAATTGGCCTCGACCAACTCGCTGTGGCGGCCAGTTCACTTTTACCGACGCGACAGGCCGACCGCAGCGAACTTCAGATAGTCGTCCAACAGGCCCTAGCCCAACTCAACGAGAAGCAGCGGATGGCTGTGCTGCTGGCAAAGTTTGAACAGTGCTCGTACGACGAGATTGCCGCATCGATGAAAATATCAGTGCCAGCGGTTAAGTCCCTGCTGTTTCGCGCCCGCGACCAACTGCGGGAAACGCTCGAGCCCTATCTCAAGAGCGGTGACGAGTGTGGAGACGGTGCCTCATGAGTACGCCAGACAACCAAAAGACTGCGAGTGATCGTGGAGCCACCAGCGGCCACAATCCGCTGACTATTCCGCGTGTAGGAGCGCACCTCATCGAGGGAGCAGGACCGGCTGCTGACCTCGATGGCGTCTGGGAATTGCTCGATGTGCTGCCACGAATCGCCGCGAAGCCGAGCCTGACGGCCTCCACGATTGAAATGGTGGCGATCTCTGTCAGTGGAGCGAGCCTACGAGGAGGCTCCACTCGACGCGGGGCCAGCAGCACGACTCAGAACAAACCTGCTTGGAATGGCTCAAGAGCAGACATTCTGG
>QWQJ01000130.1 GCA_003670865.1 Planctomycetota bacterium
ATTGTTTCGGGATCAGAATTGGAAGGATCGCTTGAATCAACCTGCGCAACGAGTTTCGTAGCGCCCTGACCCCCTCTAACGCAGCGGTAGGTTATTCCGTTTGGGTTGTCTTTTCGGCGAGCATGCTGGGCGGGGCCTGGCGATCCGCTGGCCGCATCGCTGGCTCATTGTGGTTATGCAGCCTGCTTGCGAAAGAAACAGCGAGCCTCTCTTGCGTGTAGACCAGGGCCTGATTGAGTCGATACCCAGGGGTGGACTGGGTGTGTGCTGCAGGTCAGGGAGCCGCGGACCGGCAAAGATCAGATGCTTATTGTGACATCAAATTGGTCGATTCCGGATGGAACGCTTTACCGTCCGCTGCCCGTGGACCGCGCTGATGATTTTTTAAGGGCGGTCAAGCGAGCGGCCCTGCGTTTTGGATTTCGCCGTGATGGCAACTATCGCCCCATCACGCACATTGATCTGGTGCTGGCTGGCGATACCAGCGACTGGCTTGTCAGTCGGGAGTGGACGCAAAAGATTAGGCCATGGCAGGGTGGAAGTCGGACAACCGAAATGTTTCAGCGAGTCGCGAGCAGTTCGCTCCGCAGTGGGGCCAGGTTCTTTGCGAGGCTGTCACGATTGGTGCGTAGGGGGATCGCTTTGCCCAGCCCCGATAAACGCAGCAGGCCAGACCCCAAGGCCACTCAGCCAACCCCCGTGCGAATCACGCTGCTCTCCGGCGATCGCGATCGCTGGCTGGGGCATCCGATGGTCGCACCGCTGGCCGTCGGCCATTGCCTTGGGATCGGAACGAGTTGGTCGAGTCGATCCGTTATTGTGTGTCATGGTGATACATCCGATCCTCTTTCTGGGGGCTCATACTGCCAGCCCAGCCAGGAGCGTTTTGGGGATGCAACAGCCCTGACAAGCGATCGACAACCGACTCTGGCCGAAAGCCTCGCGGTTGATTTATTAGCTCGGTTTGGCGTGGCGATTTTTGAGCAGCGGGATCTGAAGATACCGCTTGCGTCGCTTTTGCGACGGATGGCAACCGGTTGGCCGCTCGACATGCCGAGGCAACTTGCAGCCTGGCTAACAGCACCCGGCACGGGTGAACTACTTGATGGGAGAGCCAAGAAGTGTCTCGTGGATACGTGGCAGCGAGCGGTTGGGCATTGGCATCGCGAAGCGCGACGCGGGGACCCCTGCAGCGATCTGGAATGCGACTCGCTTGATCGACTGGCCGACTGGATGTCGTGCATCGAGGGGCCCACAACAGCAGATTGTTCTAGAAATCGTCTGCACGAACTGCTCGAGCCAAGCGTCTTCTCCCTAACGGATCATTGCCTGCCCGAGAACCAGCACTCCGAGGCCAACAGACCGCTGCGAACTGTTGTGCTGGGCCATCCGCCAGCAGAGCGATCGCTCTCAGCCAATGTGGGACAACGCAGCACCGTCTGTCTCGGCGGCCCACGACTGCCTGACGCGACCGAATCGCTCTTATTGCATGATAGCAACGGGGCAACTGGATCGTGTATTGTGCCCAGTGGCCAACGAATTGGTTGCAGCCTTCCGGCGGCTATTGCGCTCTTGGACAGCGAAGCTGAAAAGGATGGCTATGGCGGCGTCGACTTTATTTCCTGACCCGTTACAAAGAGCGTGATGGCAGACAAACTCTACGCCTTTGAAATAACACTGCACAGACTGGCTGCCGAGGACAGCGGTAAAGTTGCCAGCGGGGCCACGCCAAGCCAAGAAAATCTCTATCGAGATGCGTGGGGAGAGTGGCCCACGCTGGCGGTGCCGCACGACACGCTGGCGATGCCCATGGCCATTGGTTTTGATAAGGCACTGGCCAACCTTGCTGGCTTGGAGCGAATGTACGTTGAGCCTGACGGATCGTTTGTGTGGACAAGCCCTCATCCAGGTCTTTGGTGGCAGGTCGATGGCAATGCCTACGAAAAAACAGGGCAGGTACTTCTGGTGGACTTGAAGGGGAGTTGTCCGTCAGGCCATTTTGATCAACTGCTCGACTGCTTTGGCTGGCCGAGTGAACAAATGACCGTGCAACTGGTGCGAGCCGCTGTGTTTTTGTATGTATCTACTTTTCGCCGCCACGCTGCCCTGCGAGGAACTGCTGGGGATGGAGAGGCTTTGCGGCCGCGTTGATCTATGATCCTTGGGGTGGGGTTGCCGGTAGGATGTAGAAAGTGAGCCCCGAGGCTACAATCAGTCGAAATCAGTGTGGGTGTCGCTGAGCAGTAAGAGGCAATCACTGTTTTGAGAGCGAGAGTCATCTGCCTGATTAGGAGCTTATTTTTATGAGTAGCCGCCGCGGGCGAGAGTCATTTTTGACGGTTCGGTTTCTCTTCACGGCTGGCTTGTGTTGCGCGGCAATGGTCCAAACCACTGTCGCTGTGCGGGCCGCTGGCGAGCAGTTTGCCATGACAGCATCGTATGGATCCGGCGTACACGCCTACTACTCTGGAAAGTATCAGCAGAGCTACGAGGATTTCTCAGTGGCAGTAGAGGCAGGCAGCCTCGATCCGCGAGTCTTTTACTTTCGAGGCTTAGCGGCACTCAAGCTAGGTCGATCGGATGAGGCACAAGCAGATTTTTCTGAAGGCGCAAAACAGGAAGCTGCGGGCTGGTCAGGACGGCCGGTGTCGCGGTCACTCGAACGGGTCCAAGGGCCGGATCGGCTACGGCTCGAACAATACCGCACGCGGGCTCGTGTCGTTGCCATCAAGCGAGACAAAGAAGCCGGTCAGAGGCGTTATTCAGAGTTTACAGATGCCGCTCCTGATGTTCTGCGGAAGCGGCCTTCCAATTCACAGTCGACAGAAATTGATGCGGCAGAGCCTGTCACCCGACAACCGCGTCGCCCACCGATGAGAGTCGAGGATCCTGCCGAGGAGCCGATGGAAGCACCGGTCCCCGGATCGGCAGAAGATCCATTTGGTGAATCGACAGCCGAGGATACCCCCAAGCCGGCCCCTCCAGAACCAGAGGTCGCGGAAAAAGAGGATGGTGAAGCGGAGATGCCGCCCACCGATCTGCCGGCTGAAGCGCCGCCAGCGACAGACGAGCCATTTGGAAGTGAGGCAGCCGAGCCGGTTGAGACAATGGATAAGCAAAAGACAGAGACAGACGATCCGTTTGGGGATGATTCGCCCCCTGCTGGCAACACGAAGGCCGATCAGAAAGACGAGCAAGTAGAGATGGAGGCTTCAGAGGGCAATGATCAAGCCGATCAGAAAGACGAGCAGATGGAGATGGAGGCTTCAGAGGGCAATGATCAAGCTGATCAGAAAGATGAGCAGATGGAGATGGAGGCCGCCGCTGGTGAGGGAGCAGATGCCGTCAAAGAAATCAAGGACGACACAACATTGCTGCCAACTGCTGGTACAGACTCATCGACAATCGCTTAACGAGTCGCGTCTGATGCATCATTGACGGATCGAAAATCCATCTGAAATCCGGCAACGCTTAAGATCACCCAGCCGATCAGTAAGAGCAGGCCGCCCACCGGCACCACTGCGGCCAGTATGCCGACGCCTGTGAGTGAGTGAGCGGCTAAAAAACCGCTGAATAACAGCGTGCCGATCAAGAACAACCACCCAGCCAGTGCCAGTTGGTTGCGAGCAGTGGCGGCCTGTGGAAGAGCTGAAAAAAGGCCTACGATCAGCAGGGCCAGCGAGTGAAACAGGCAGTAGCGGACGGCTGTTTCCCAATTTACTGCTCGAACTGGCGTGGCAAAAAAATCTTTCAGTCCATGAGCGCCGAAAGAACCAGCAGCCACCGCTACAAAACCTAACAGTGAGCCAGACATAAGCCAGAGTCGCGTCATGGTCTCTCCACTTTCTCGTTAGGGCTTGGCAGTGCCGAGAAGTTTTTCCTCTTCTTCTTCTTGAATGATGATGCGTGGAGTCACCATCAGCATCAGGCTTTCGGTGGTTCGTCCCAAACCAACATTCTTGAAGAGTCGATTGATGTAGGGCACTTTTGAAAGGATCGGTACGCCGAATTCGTTGCGGCCCTCGCGCAGGCGTTTGATGCCGCCCAGAAGGACCGTGCCACCGTCTGGCACGCTGACTGTCGTTGTGACCGTCGTAAAAACAAATTCTGGCAGTTGGATGGTTGTGCCTGAACTATTGGTTTCAAGTTCACCACTGCTGGCTGTGCTACCCGCAAAGCCGGCTCCGAGTTCATTTCCTGCACCGGGCACCTTGACATCTGCGCCCGACTTGGCATCGCTACTTTTTTGCTTTGTCGTTCGTGAACCCTCAAACTGAAACGTTTCTACCTTGCCAATTGACGAGAAGAACGGCACGAGCGTGAGCCGGACAAAACGGCGATCATTGGAAACGACAGCCTGGACGTTGACGGCGGTGCCTTCGGAAAGGACTGTGATTACAGGTTGTTGGGCCGCTGCAAAATCACCCACGACAGGCACGACGCTCGTGACAAATGGTCGCTGTCGGGTGTCAGAAACATAGGCATTTTGACCATTGAAAAGCGTCACTTTCGGCGCTTGCATGACATTGGATCGGGTGTTGCCTTGGGCTGCCTGAATAAGAAAGTAAGCTTCAATATCGCTGAGAATCGCAAACCCAAAATTGGCGGCTGATGTTGCCGGGTCGGGCAGGCCAGGCAGCGCTGGAACGGTTGACGCGCCATAGCTATTTTGTCGAAACGGAATCGAGTAAAAGCTGCGCTGCGGTAAGCCATTGATACCCAGTTGGCCAGGTGCCGCTGATCCGGCCACGCCCGGATTGCCGGTGGGGTCGAGGCCAATCGTTTGCGTGGCAATGCCGGGCTTGGGGTTGATACCGAGTGTGTATGGATTGCGAGATGTATTTTGTGAGGTGGGAATGGCCGTCATATTCAGCGGTTCACCGACATTGGTTTGAATGTTAAAATCAAAGTCGACCCCGATGCGCTCAAAGAATGTATCGTTGAGCGTGATGAACCGTACCTCGATGGTCACCTGTAAGTCTTGCAGGCGGCGAAGTTGGTCGAGAATATTGGCAATTTGTTCATGAACTTCCTGAGTCTGGCTGACAACAAGGCTGAGATTTGTTGCAAAGGGCTGGATGGCGCCGAGGCCGCCCACAGTATTCCATGATGTCGGTGCGACTGTATTTTGAATCAGCGCGATCAATGAATCAAAATCAGCCTGTCCGCCTCCGACCGCTGGGGCCCCAAAAGAATTGGGTGGAACTGTCCCGGTTGCCGGGCCATTCATGCCCCCTTGGATCTGTGCCAGCGAACCTGGATCGACTCCCGCCTCACTCGATGTTTTGCTGATGCCGTTGATGCCAGCCGGGGCAGGACCCGTTTGGACGGAGAGGGAATTTCGTGAGTTGATACGGGCATAGCCGTCACGCAGAGCCCCGGTGATGCCGAGGCCGTCGGATGAAAAGTTTGGAATTGG
>QWQJ01000036.1 GCA_003670865.1 Planctomycetota bacterium
GCACGGGGCCGGCAACGACTACGTCTACATCGATTGCTTTACAGAACCAACGCCGGAAGATCCCATGGCGCTCGCGCCTTTGATATCCGACAGGCACCGGGGAGTTGGTGGCGACGGGCTTGTGCTCGTGCTACCGTCTGCCATTGCGACCGCCCGAATGCGGATGTTTAACGCCGACGGCAGCGAGTCGGAAATGTGCGGAAACGGCGTGCGCTGCGTGGCCCATTTAGTCGTGGCTCGCGGGTACGCCGTTGCGGGATTAGTCACCATCGAGACCGGCCGGGGAGTGCTCACCTTGCAAGTGACTCGCAGCAGTCCACAGAAATCCATGGTGCGCGTTGACATGGGCGAACCGCTGCTGCGAGCCGTTGATATTCCGGTTGCCACCGACGCAGCACAAGACGCAGAACTGATCGCCGCCCCTTGTCCAGCACTTGGGCCCAAAAAAGACTGGTGGGAAGCGGTGGGCCTCGATCCTCGCATGACCTGCGTGTCGATGGGCAATCCCCATGTTATTTTTTTCTGCCGCGAAACCGCAGGGGTGCCGCTAGAAATAATCGGCCCGCACCTTGAAAGCCATCCCCTTTTTCCAAAGCGAGTGAATGTGCACTTTGTCGAGGTGCTTTCGCTCGATCGTGTAAAGATGCGAACGTGGGAGCGGGGCAGCGGCATCACTCAGGCCTGCGGCACAGGCGCTTCGGCAGTCTGCGTGGCTGGTGTGCTTTGCGGCCTGACGAAAAAAGCAATCTCTGCCGAGGTGCCCGGAGGGCTTCTACACTTAGAATGGGCCGACAGCGGCACTGTTTTCATGACCGGCCCTGCAGAAGAGGTGTTCACGGGCAGCTGGCTTCGTGATTGAATCCGCTCGACTACCCAAAGACATTGTCGGTTCAAGCCCAAGGACGGGATACACGAATGAAGGGATTCGGTAAGTGAAACTCAAATCACACTTTGCCATTGGGGCATGGTCGCTTGTTGCAACGGCGTGCATTCGACAGTGGATGCATACGCTCGACTACCGCGTCGCCTTTGCGGATTCCTCAGTCGATCCTGTTGATCCCAACTATCAAGGCGCTAAAATTTACGTATTTTGGCACGAAAATATCCTGTTACCGCTCTACCTGCGGGGAAATTCAAATATTTCAATGCTGCTCTCGCGGCATGACGATGCGAATATCCTCGATCGCGTAGCTCGAATGATGGGCTACGGGGTCGTGCGGGGCAGCACTTTTAAAGGCGGTTCGGTCGCTCTTCGCTTGCTGACCGAACGTGCTTCGCATGAAAATTTAACGATAACTCCCGACGGCCCGCGTGGGCCGCGTCGCAGACTAGCGGCCGGTTGTATTTTTCTGTCGAGCACTCTGGGCATACCAATCGTCTTGATGGGCGTGGGATACGAGCGTCCCTGGAGACTGTCGACATGGGATCGCTTTGCCATTCCTAAACCTTGGTCACGCGCGAGGGGTGTTGTCAGTCGAGCGATCAGCATCCCTCCCGACCTCAACCGTGAGGGCATTGAGTGGCATCGGAGTGGAGTGGAGCGACTGCTCGTGCATCTTTCGGACGATGCAGAGGCCTGGGCCACCCAAGGCGGGCGTCGCGAAGGCGATCGTCTGGTGCACAAACAACCGGCAAAAAATGCAAGGGCCGCAGCGGCATTGCCGGCAGCAGAGGGCGTTTTACTTGAATCGGAACTGATTCGTGCAAACGTAGAACCGCATGACCAAAGCCACCAACGCCCCGCTGCCTGAGGATTGTAAAGATCGTCTCAACGCCCTCCGCCTCGTGCAGACCAAGCGCTCGCAGCTTTCCCCACTCGGCTCGCTAGTAGCGACGACGAGGTGCTTCAATTCGTTCGAGCTTACGCTCCAGAAGTTCAAGACGAGCTCTCAGTCGCCGCACTTCTTCTGCTAGGTAAAGGCCAGGCCTGGGAGTGGAAATTTCTTCCACGCCTGCTGGCAAGACGGCCTGCTTTTGGGCGATCCGACGTGGCGCAACTGGAATCACTGCGGGCTTGGCTTCCGGCACAAATGACTGCTCAAGCGACACTTCCAAAGACTGAAGCTGAACATCAGCGCGTCTGGCTTCGCCCCCTGGCATGACATACTCAAGCGAGACAGGAGTGCCCAACGGGCCACTGGCAACGAGTTGTGTTAACTCACTGGGAGAGCGAACTGGCTGGTTATTGATGGCGACAATCACGCTTCCCAGCGGAACACCCGCCTTCGATGCCGGTAAATCCTGAATCAGACCAACAACGAGGGCTCCGCTGGCTTGAGAAAGCCGAAAACGAGCCTGCGATGCCGAGTCTATCGGGACCGTACGCACGCCGAGCGCCGTCCGCCCTCGCTCTTCTTTGGGTTGCCCTGTGACAACGGGGGCAAGAAGATCCAGCTTGCTGGGGGGCAGGGCGGTGCTCTGCAGATTATTCTCCGGAGTTTTTGTCTCTTGCAGCGGTTGGAGCTGACTGGCTGGTTGCCAATCCCGAGAGATCGCTTCCCGAGGACGCGCCGTGGCCGTCAGCACAATCTCACTGATCAGATCGCCATGGCCAACAGAAACCTTTACCTCCTGGCCTGGCACGAGTGAGGCAAGCGTCGCCGCGAGTTGATCCGAGCTTGTCAGTGCAGCCCCGTCAATAGCCAGCAGCACATCCTGGAGCTGAATTCCCGACTGAGCGGCTGGACTTTTTTTCGTAATTTCAACAATTACCAATCGACCCGTAATCAGTGAGTCATCTACAGACATTCCCAGCCATCCGCTCCCAGCACCAAGAGCAGGCCGAACATCACGAACCTGAGCTGATTGCGAGAGAGGTTTGTGTTCTCGTGCCGACTCCTTTCGCTCTGGCAGCACTTGCAGTGGAACCTCGAGTGGTTCTCCAATCGATATTTCTGCCGGATAAAACGGGGCTGATTCCACCGGTTGAACGTTTTCTTCGGCCCAAGCAGAACGAGGCAGCATTCCTGCTGGCACTCCACACAGAGCCATTCCAAAAATCAACCGTGAAAAAAACACTTGGATCATGATTGTTTATATGCCCTCGACCAAGGAGAGGGCACGAGAAATGGCTGTGCAGAACCCTCACGCTGACGGAGTATAGAGAATTTCCACCATCAGCGTACAACCCCCGACCGAATCGCTTGTCTAACTTGTTTTCCACCGCCCCTCGTGAGGCACAAACCAGACACAGGTGCGGTACAATCCGCTCGCTTGAACGCGGTCTGGCCGTTTTGAGTTCTCAACTCCGGGCGACTCCAGAGACACTTTTCAATGCTCTACAAGAGCATGGTTTGACAGCACTGCTAGCACCCCTATACTCGCGTTCTTGAACCGGTTGGTTTTCGGAATCGCTATCTACGGATGGATGCGGGGAAACCTTATCGGCTGTGGAAACGGGCGGTTGCCTGGTGCAGGACGTAGCCATGGCGAAAGCAACTGAAGTGTTTGAACCAAAATTTCGGGGCTCCGTGTCTCTGCTTCAAACTGCCAATCAGATTCTATCCCTTCCAGTTTCAAAGCACGCCACTGTTGAACCGCCTCTTTCAGATCCCCATTGCGATGATCTCGAATCGCAGCGCACGGTGGCCTGTCGCGTGACAGAAGCGTTTCAAAAACGCATTGGTCCTGAACGATACGCGGTCTGGTTTGGTGGGGCTGTGCATGTGTCGCTGGTGCGATCGTCATTCCTGCCGGAAAATTTCGATGGGGATCGAGTGCTTGCCGACAAAGGCATCGACAACAGTGTTTCTGACCCAAACGCCCGCGACAACGTATGCGTGATCGTCAGCATTGACGGTGATCTTTCCCCCGATTGGCTGCGGAAAAGATTTCAAACCGATTTTGATGCCGCTGTCTTCGAGGTATGTGGCCGCTCGTTGAAAGTTGTCTGGCAAACGCCAACACCGGCATTCGATCAGCCGATCGGAACCGAAACATCGGTGACTCCTGCCGCTCCTGATCCGGCAGACCAAACAGCCGAGGTTCAGCAGACCGAAAAACTCTCTTGTGCCCCACCCGATCTGATTCGCACAGTGGTCTCCACAAGCCGAGCTCGTGTGCAAAAACAGACGAAGGGCATTTTGACCATTTCTGCCAGTCAGACAATGCCGTGCAGTACCCTCGCGAGGAAATCTGCTCCGGGCTTGGAAGCGTTTGTGGTTGGACCCAGCAATCGCATGGCATTTGCGGCCGTGGAACTAGCCAGTGCAAGGCCCGGCGAGATGTCGCCCTTAGTGCTGCATGGTCCAAGTGGTGTCGGCAAGACCCACCTGATCGAAGCAATGTGCGGGCATATTCGGCAACTGCACCCCGGCAGATCGGTTCTCTACCTCTCGGCAGAGCAATTCACAACCAGCTTTTTGCAAGCCTTACACGGCAGCGGATTGCCTGGGTTTCGCCGCACATGCCGCAGCGCAGATGTGCTCGCAATTGACGACCTGCAATTTTTTATCGGCAAGCGAGCGACGATCGTAGAATTGCAACACACCGTCGATGCGTTGCACCGCCAGGGAAAACAGTTAATTTTTGCCTGCGATCGAGAAAACGATGCCCTCACGGACCTCGGCCCGGATCTTGTTGCACGACTCAAGGGAGGCATGAACGCCCCCCTTCTATCGCCGGATTATGATGTGCGACATGGCATTGTATCGATGATCGCGTTGCAACGAGGTCTTTCCATCCCCGCAGACGTCATTCAATTCATCGCGACCCATATGACACGGCATGCCCGCGAACTTGCCGGTGCCGTGAATCGACTGGAGGCAACCAGTCACATGCTCGGTCTGCCAATAACCGCCAGTATGGCCGCAGATGCACTCTCAGACCTTGTTCGTTCAAACACTCGCAGCATGCGACTGGCCGACATCGAGCGAGCCGTCTGCTCGGCCTTCGGCATCGAGACCGGCAGTCTGCAGTCGTCGCGTCGAGCCAAGATAGTGAACCACCCCCGGATGCTGGCAATGTTTCTGGCCCGCAAGCACACTCCAGCGGCACTCACAGAGATCGGCACTTATTTTGGGAGGCGGAGTCACTCAACCGTGATCTCGGCGCAAAAGACCGTGAGCGAGTGGGTTTCCCAGCGATCGCAAATCGTACTGGCTGAATCCAAGTGGGATGTTGCAGATGCGATCCGGCGTGTGGAAGATGTCTTGCGAGCCGGCTAACATGCTCTGACGAGCAACAAGCGGCAGAAAAACTCGGATCCATCGGTCAAAAAAACGAATGCCGAGGCCAGCCGACGCCGTTTGTCCAGTATCACTCCGAAGGGTTCTGGACCAGTCGTTCTTCAAGACTCGACTTGTATCGCACGCTTGACTCCGGGCCACTAAAGCCAACCACGCGACGATCGATGCCTGTGGTCTTTCGGAGTACACGGCCTCGCTCGATATCAAAGAAGACCGTGCCGTCC
>QWQJ01000024.1 GCA_003670865.1 Planctomycetota bacterium
CAATGCCTTGGTGAGGCCGGCGGCAATCTCTGGCCGCGTCAAAAACGAAAGCGCCGTCGTAGCCTCGGCCGGTAATACCACTTCCAAGATACTGCCCTGCCACGAAATACGGCTGGCTGTAGCGGCAAAGTCGGCAGTCATGCCACCCATCGATTTGCTGCTTTGCTGCCAAGCATCGCTCGCTAGAATGAGATCGGACAATGACGGATTTACGGTCGCCGAAAGTGCGGCCTCAGCGGACTGAGGCTCTGTGTCAGACACATTCTTGGATTGAGTCGCACGAACTTCCGGAACTCCATTCGACGATGGGTCAATGCTCGAATCAGTCACGCTGCGGGGAGCGGTGGCTATTGGGTGGACTCTCGTTTTTTTTTCGCGCCGGCCCGGCGGAATCGCCGAATCGGCAGTCGTTACTCGCTCAACTGCACTCGCCACACTTTCCAGATTTTCAAGCGTAGCTAGCCGCACAATCGCAATCTCGGCCAAGACTGCCGCGTGACCGCTCAACCGCATTCGGGCCAGTGAGTGATCAATGATCTGAAGCATTGCCAGGAGCGTCTCTGTGCCGAGATTTTTGCCCATCGCCGCCAGATCCACGCCGAGTTCTGGTCCCTGCTGCATCACGCCCACCCCACATCCCACGCTCGCCAGTAAACTGTCGCGGAGGGCTGCAATCAGCTGCTCCAACACACCTCCGGGATCGGCTCCACCAGCCAGTGCTACGTCAAACGCCTCAATCGCCATCTGCGGATCCCGGGCAGCCAGGGCTTCGATCAAACGACCAATTTTTTCCTCGCGGCCAGTGCCAATGATCGCGTGAACTTCATCGACACCGATTGTGCCCTCGGCTGCTCCTAGCAATTGCTCTAAGAGCGACTGGCTGTCTCGCATGCTACCGGCAGCGCGGCGGGCAATCAGATCGAGTGCGGCCGGTGCGGCGGTCGCCCCTTCTGCCTCGACGATCTGTGCCAATCTGCGGGCAATCGCCGGCGTGTCAACGGTGACAAAATCAAATCGCTGACAGCGGGAGAGGATCGTAATCGGCAGCTTTTCTGGCTCAGTCGTACACAATACAAATTTGACATGGGCCGGCGGTTCTTCGAGCGTCTTGAGCAAGGCGTTAAAGGCCTCGCGTGTGAGCATGTGCACTTCGTCGATGATATAGGTCTTGTAGCGCCCGCGAGCCGGTCGGACGGAAACATTTTGCCGCAGCTGACGGATCTCATCGACGCCGCGGTTGCTGGCGGCATCAACTTCGACAACATCCACATCTTGGCCAGCGGAGATCGCCGCGCACTGATCACAAGCATTACATGGTTCGGCAGCCGGACCAGTGGCACAGGCAAGCGCCTTGGCAAAAATTCTTGCGGCACTGGTTTTTCCTACGCCACGAGCGCCTGTGAAGAGATAGGCATGGCCGATTCGGCCCGATTCAATCGCCCCGGAGAGTCCCTTGGCAACATGTTCTTGCCCGACTAATTCGTCAAACCGCTGTGGGCGGTAACGACGGGCTACAACTTTGTAGGATTCATTACCAGCGTCTTCGGCTCGCGTGGCAACGGATGCTGGTGTGCTGACCATGAATATGTTTCGCACGCGGCGGCGTGGCTGTTTGAGTGGCCGGACGACGTTTGCTTCAAAAACGGCCGGGGGCCGATGAGAGGCCCACCGCACAAAGGGACGACTGCTTATGGCTGCTGCTGTTAGGCCCTGACCAGATTCACAGATCCCCATCGCAGGGGCCTCTCATCGGCACCCGTGTCGATGCTCACCGCTGCATTTGTACGCCCCGTGCCGCGCAGCGTCAAAGGCTGGTACATTTTCCCGCCATGGCGTCTCCAATGATGCAGCAGTTCGAGGCGGCGAAGGCTCGTTGCCCCGGCGCGCTTGTACTGTTTCGGATGGGGGACTTTTATGAACTCTTTGGTGACGACGCTCGCGAGGCTGCCGATCTTCTGGATCTCACAGTCACCAGCCGTGAGAAGGGCCCCGACCCCATGCCGATGGCGGGCTTTCCGCACCATCAGCTCGATCTTCAATTAATCAAGCTTGTGGCCGTGGGTCGCCGGGTTGCGATCTGTGAACAGATTGACGATCCCAAAACAACCAAAGGTCTGCTTCGCCGCGAAGTGACGCGAATCATCACGCCAGGCATCGCCTCGGATGAATCGCTCCTTGATCCAACGCGCAGCAATTATCTCGTTGCGATTCTGCCCCGCGCAATTGCCGCCCGTGGAATCGATGGCGTGCTTGTTGGACTGGCATGGATCGATGTGGCAGCCGGTCGGTTTGAAGCGGCCGTGGTGCCCCGCGAGGATGTTGTCGAACTGCTACTGCGACTCGATCCCGCTGAGTGTCTGTGCGCGGAAAAGGATCGCGAGGCCGTCCACGAGATCGTGCGGCCCTGGGGAGCCTCACGCGCCATCACCAGTCGCCCCGACTGGTGGTTCGAAGATGCAACGGCACAGATCGCCATTGCTCAAGCCTTGGGGCATAGCCGACTGGAGGGCCTTGGGTTTGAGCTGCCCGCTGAGCTTGCTGGAGTTGCGGCTGCCGGCGGCATCCTGACCTATCTCGCTGAGAATGAGCCGACGGCGATCAAGCGGATTGAAACGCTGACCGCTTGGCGGCCGGGCCACCGCATGGAAATCGACGAAGCCTCCCGACGGAGCCTCGAACTTGTGCGGTCCACCGCAACCAATCAGCGGGATGGCTCGCTGGCCGGTGTGCTCGATCAGACACAGTCGCCGATGGGCGCCCGACTCTTGGTGGAGTGGCTCTTAACGCCACTCATCCAGAAGCCTGCGATTGACCAGCGGCTCGACGCTGTGGCGATGCTCATCGGCAATCAGTCGCTGACCAATCGTCTCATCGAGAAGCTGACCGGCATCGGCGACCTAGAACGGCTGACAAGCCGCGTGATCTCGGGCCGGTCCGGTCCCCGTGACCTCGAACGCATTGGCCGAGCAACTGCGATCCTGCCTGATGTAATCGCGCTGTTTACTGGAGCGAGCGGCTGGCTGGCTTTCCTCCGCGATCACCTTGATCCCTGCGAAGATCTTTCGAGCCGCATCGGTGCGACCCTCCGCGACGGCTGTCCGGTCGCCTCCCGCGACGGCAGCTTTATTCGCCCTGGTTTTGATTCCCGATACGACGAACTGGTGGAGCTGGCCTCGGGAGGCAAGGCGTGGATCACTCAGTACCAGGCCCTGCAGATTGAGCGCACCGGCATTGCCTCGCTGAAGGTTGGATTCAATCGAGTGTTTGGGTTTTTTCTCGAAGTCAGCCGGACGCACGCTGCGAAAGTGCCCGCTGATTTTATTCGCAAGCAGACGGTCAAAAATGCAGAACGCTACACCACGCCCGAGCTCGACCAGCGGCAAAGGGATGTGCTCGGCGCAGAGGAAGAGTCGCTGGGCCGCGAACTAGAATTGCTAGAAGAACTGCGGGCCTTCGTGGCAGAACACCGCACCCGGCTCGATCATGTCGCCAAGACACTCGCCACGCTCGACGTGCTCGCCTCTCTTGCACAAGTCGCACGGTCGCGGGAGTGGGTGCGGCCCGAGATCACGACAACAGGCGAACTCATTATCGAGGCTGGTCGCCATCCGGTACTGGAGGACCTTCTGCCTGCGGGCACGGTGGTGGCCAATGACCTCCGCTTACAATCGCGATCGAGAGATGAATCTTTCGACGCTGAAACTTTTACAGTGGCAAATGGCTTCGGCTCGTGCGATAGTCCGGCGGTCCTACTCCTTACCGGCCCAAATATGGGTGGCAAGAGCACCTTTATTCGACAGGCAGCGCTCTTGGCAGTGATGGCACAGGCTGGCAGCTTTGTGCCGGCCAAACGAGCTCGCATCGGCATCGTCGATCGACTGTTCGCTAGGATCGGTGCCGGCGATGATTTGGCAAAGGGTGCCAGCACTTTTTTAGTTGAGATGGCGCAGACAGCGAAAATTCTCAACCGGGCAACGCCTCAGAGCCTTGTGATCTTAGATGAGGTTGGCCGTGGCACCAGCACATTCGATGGCTTGGCGATTGCACAGGCCGTCGTCGAACATCTGCAGGGCACGACGGGTTGCCGCACATTATTTGCCACCCACTATCTCCAACTCGCCTCGCTGGATCGACTTTCGGGCGTGGCTAACGCACAGGTGCTCGTGAAGCAGCATGGCGACTCTCTTGTCTTTCTGCACCAAGTGGTGCCAGGGGCCGCCGACAAAAGCTGGGGCGTGCATGTAGCAAAGTTGGCTGGGGTGCCGGACGTCGTGATCCAACGGGCTCACGAACTGCTTGTGCAACTAGAAACAGGCACCGTTTCCCCGCCTCCAACACCTCCCACAAAAGAAACGCCCACCGCCTCACGCAATCGCCCAAAACCCATCAGCGACGGCCAACTCCCCCTTTTCTAAAAAAACGGTGCCTGGCACCGAATCTGGGCAAGATAGGTAAGCTGCCTGCGCAGGTACTCCATGTTTGGTGCCAGGCACCGTTTCTCCGCGTTTCTCCGTTTCCCTAGCAGGCCTTCATCGTGTCTCGCGGCGTACCGGCAGCGACGCTCGCCGGCGAAAGTTTGGCAAGCGTCACGGCCCCCATATCGCGGGCAATCGTGACGGGAATGCTTTTGTATGCCGGCGTCCGCGAAAGCGGATCAGCTGACTTAGGCACGAGGATATTGCTCTCTGGGTAATACATCGCCACGCTGCCGGGCCGAATCTGATCAAACGCCGAAACAATCTGTCCACGCATCTCGCCGACGCTACTGGCAATCCGGCACATACCGCCAGCCTCAAGCCCAAACCTCGCGATGTCATCAGGATGAATCAGCACGATGTCACGGCGGGTTTGATTGCGGTAGATGTCCTCCTCCTCATAGACCACCGTATTAAACTGGCCCTCGCTGCGGATCGTCATCAGTTGCAGGCCGGTCGGCGGCGCTGGCAACTCGTGTACAAAGAGCGTGGCCTTGCCGTCGGAAGTTGGGAAAACAGGCTTGTCGATGGCCCGGTCGGGAATTGAAAACTCCTTTTTTGTCTTGTCGATGTCAGCTATTTGTTCCAGTCCCGGCACGACCTTGGCGATCGCCTCGCGGATCGTGGTGGTGTGGGCCATGGCTCGCCAGTCGATCGGATTGTGCCGCGATCGATCGGCGTTTCCCAGCACCCGCACGGCCAGATCGGAAATGATTGCCACTTCGCTGCGAGGCCCGCTCTCCTCGCTAGCAAAATGCCGCGGCTTGCCGCCGTCCGACAGCCGCACATAGCTAAACATGCTCTCTTGCGTCGAGGGCTCGGGTTCCTCGTCCCTAGCAAGCACCGGCAGAATAATTGTTTCTTCAGCGCCGATGCCCCACGCATGGCCCGTATTAAGCGATGTG
>QWQJ01000106.1 GCA_003670865.1 Planctomycetota bacterium
ACTGATTACCAGCCTGCTCGGACTCACGCGAGAGGATGCGACAGACGATCTCCCCATTGTCCGCCGTCAATGGCTGGAACCGCACGATTTGGCAGCGTGAGCGGATCGTCGGTAACTGCCGCTCAAGCGATGTGCCAACAAGAATAATCACCGCGCGATCAGGCGGTTCCTCCAGGGTCTTGAGAAGACAATTAGCCGCTTCCTCTGCGAGGTGATCGGCGTCGAGAATGATTGCAGCCTTACGGCCTGCCAGAGCTGGGCGCAAGAGCAGCCGCCAGCAGAGTCCTTCACGCATGCGATGATCCGGATTACCAATCAGAAGTTCGAGCGGAATCGTCGATCGTTCGGCCGGTTTTTCCACAATGTCGATGTCGGGATGGCTGCCTGCTTCTGCCTGCACGCACGACGCACAGGCATCGCAAGGGATCAGACCCTCTTTCAGAGACTGGCAGAGCAGAGCCTTGGCAAGTTTTTTGGCAAACGTGCTTTTGCCGATACCGGCCGGGCCGATAAAGAGGTAAGACCCAGCAATCCGGTCCCGCGCAAAGGCCGCAACAAATCTCTCCGCTACCGCGTCGTGTCCTTCGATTCCCTGCCAAGCCATGCGTGTGTTTCTGTCTGAGACTTAGGATTTCACAGCGGAGGATTCCAACAGGTCTGTAAAATAATCGGCCAGCACGTTCAGTAAGCTGGCGGTCACATCGTCGATACTGCCGCGGGCATCAACGCTGCGGATTCGCTCGGGATTCTTGGCAGCCTCTAGGCGATATCCATCGGCGAGTCGTTGGCGAAACTCGTTACCGCGAGTTTCCAGTTTGTCTAGCGGCCGCGACAGTCGCGCGGCCGCTGTCCCTAAATCAATGTCCAGTAGGAGCACCAGATCGGGCGTGATCGTTTCGGTTGCCACCGCGCCCACCTGCCGAATGGTCTCTGGGTCGAGGCCACCAGCATGACCCTGATAGACAATGTTCGCCAGTAAGAAGCGATCCGATACGACCCAGTCGCCACGGTTCAAGGCCGGACGGATCACTTCGGTGACAAGTTGGGCTCGAGCTGCCATGTAGAGGAGCATCTCGGCTGTGGGTGAGAGCAGGATATCTTGCCGCTCAAGCAGGATGGCGCGGATGGCATCACCGGCCGCCGTCGAGCCGGGGTCGCGGCAGGTGACAACCGTCAAACCTTTTGTGCGGAGCCAATCAACAATCGCCGCGATCTGCGACGACTTGCCGGCCCCGTCAATCCCTTCCAGAGCAATGAACGAACCGGCGAGAGGTTTTGGAACGCTTTGTGTGACTGAAGGCATAAGGATCTCAACTGAGCCAAAAGAGAAGCGTAGGACCGCAGGTTTTGGAGCGAAGAGCAGGGACAAAATCAGAATGAAAAATTAGTGAGCGATCGGGGAAAATCCGTGGGCTGTCAGCCATGTGACACACTCCCCTGCCCACGGGTGCACCGTCTTACTTGCATCATAAGGCCGCACGCCCAATCCTAGGCCGTGATCGCCGGTCTCGTAAACGTGCAGTGCAAACGGGCGGTTGAGGATTTTAAGTCGAGAGGCCAGGGCCAGGATTGGCTCCAGTTTGACGGCTTTGTCGGCCACTGTGTGCCACATAAAAACGGGAGGCATTTTTTCGTTGGCAGCAAGTTCTCCAGAGAGTTCCCGCACGAGTTCTTCGCTGGGGTTATCACCCAAGAGATTCTTGCGGGAGCCCCCGTGAGTGTTATCAGGGAGCATGCTCACGACCGGATAGCAGAGAATGCCAAGCGTGGCCTGCGAGGGTTGCCGATCGACCGGATCAGTTGCTAGAGGATCGCCATCATCGCCGTGCGTAAGTAGCGTCAGGGCCAGATGCCCACCAGCCGAACTCCCCATGATGGCGAGTCGCTGGGGATCGATATTCAATCGCTTGTGTTCATGCCGCACCAGTCGCATTGCCCGCGACACATCTCCCAGCATGACCGGATGTCGGTAGCCCTTGCTGCCGAGTCGGTAACGCAGCACAAACGCCGAGATGCCTTGGGCGTTGAGCCACTTGGCGTAGTCGGTGCCCTCGTGATCGGCCAAGGCCCCGTAGCCCCCGCCCGGGCAGATCACGACCGCAGACGCTGGCGGCCGGGTAGTCGCGACGGGCGTGTCTGGTGAGGTGGATGTTTCTGTCGCTGGTTTTTTGATGGCCATGCCAATGGCGGTAGGCCACCATGCCAAAAGGGGAATGTCTTGCGGAGCGGAGCCCAGCGACCCTGGTGCGTCTGACTCCCAGAGTCGAATCGTTTCAGCCGGCTCGTCAGCGGCAATGGCCATGACAGGCAGGCAGATAGCAATCAACAAGAACGCGAAGAATAAAAAACCGATGCAACCGACAAGCAGCGGGAGTTTGTGACGCATAGGAAGCCAGGGCTCCTTGTTATTGGGAAGACAAGTTTTTTTAAGACAAGACCGAGAGGAAAATCCCGACGAGCTGGGTATTCTATCGCAAACAGAGCCGGGGCCAGATAAGGGCTGTCTTTGAGAGGCACATTCAGGCGGGCATTAGGCCAGCATTCTGGCGATGCCCAGCGGGTCAGTCGAGTCAAGCATTGCGACGCGGCGGCCGATGTCTTTTGCCATCATCTTTCGGTCACTTAAAAGAAGGCAGTGGACGAGTCCTTTGGCAGCCTCAAAAAAAGATTTATTGCCATCCAGAGCATAGGGGAGTGGTTGTGGACTACCGGCGGCTTCGATGGCTCGCAGGGCCAGTTCGTAGGCACGGCCAAAATGGCCGCGGGCCAACTTCGTGTCGTCGGCCTCCAAGGCGATCAGCCCCAAGTGCACATGGGCCTCCAGAAAATCGGGGCACTCTGAAAGCAGCCAGACCAATTCCTCTCGTGCGATGAGAGCCTCGCCGGCCGCCACCATTTCCTCTACCTCTTCCATGTCTTCGCGCCGCTTACGAGCACAGCGAGGATGGATGAATTCCCAGGTGACTCCGGCCGGCGACTGGCGTTTTTCCACCCGCAGGCGGTCTTTTTTAGGATCACTGTGGGGCTTAGGAAGTCGGCCAGCGGGCTTTGGTTGTGCGTTGGCAGACAGCGGGACGGACTCGCTTTTGGGATCAGTCTCAAAATCGCTGTCGTGCATCGTGTCGGCTGACGTGGGAATAAAGTACTGAAAATTACCAGTAGACTCAGACGCATCGCTGCGTCAGAAATGTGGCGGAAAATAATAGAATACCAAGAGAAACCAGGAGAAGCGCGAGTGAAGGTGGCAGGGCCGAAGCAGCAGACGCTCCGCAGGCTCGATTCGCGGGCTCTTTCCACAGCCCTTGTCGGCTGGTACGCCCGTGCGCGGCGAGATCTGCCCTGGCGGCATTCATCAGAACCGTACCCCGTCTGGGTCAGCGAGATCATGCTCCAGCAGACGCAAGTCGAACGGGTGAAAGATTTTTTTAGCCGATTCATGGAGCGTTTTCCCACGGTCGACTCGCTGGCTGCTGCCGCCGAACACGAGGTGCTGCGGTTCTGGGAGGGCCTGGGCTATTACCGTCGGGCGAGACAGTTGCATGCGGCAGCCCAGCAGATTGTGGCCGAGTATCAAGGAGAATTTCCTCGCTCGACTATTGGCCTCCGTAGTCTGCCTGGAATCGGTCGCTATACCGCCGGTGCCATCGCCTCGATTGCGATGAATCTGCCGGAGCCGATTGTTGAAGCCAATTCGCGTCGCGTGCTGGCGAGGCTGGCTGGTTACCAGAAGCGTCTCGATCGGCCTGGCGATGACGAACCGATGTGGACACTGGCAAAGAGCCTTGTGCCAAAGCAGCACCCCGGTCGATTCAATCAAGCTTTGATGGATTTGGGAGCGATGGTCTGCACGCCCGATCGGCCGCTTTGCGGTCGGTGTCCTCTGGCCCGGTTCTGCAGAGCAAAGCAACAAGGGAGCGTGGATCGTATTCCTCTCAAAGCCCAGCGGCGGGCAGTGGTGCAAGTGCGCGAGGTGGCCATTGTCGCCCGCCGTGGCAACCGCGTTCTTGTGGAGCGGCGAACTGCCGGAGAATGGTGGGCTGGCCTCTGGGATTTTCCGCGAGCGCTTCTGCCACAACGCGATCCATTAAAGGGGAGTGCCGTAGCCTTGGCCTCCGCCGTGCTGAAAGGTTTAAAGTGCCGAAAGCCAGAGCATCTGGCCACGCTCAAGCACTCTGTCACCCACCATCGTGTTACCCTTGAGGTTGTGCAGTGCCAAGTGACAGAGGCAGGCCCCCGCACAATCGGCCGTCGCTGGGTGAGGCTGGCCGAATTACCCACGATGGCCATGGCCTCGCCGGCCAGACGCATCGCCCGAATACAGGCCCTTCATGAACCCATCGAGACAATTCTTTCCCTACGGAAATGACGGTTGTAGAGGGTTCCATGCCGTTGCCGCAGCGGTACAAATTCCAAGGTATCATTGCGGCGGCAGGTTTTGCGGGAACTTTTCCCCCCACCCACGCATCAAATCCACAGGCCAGTCTTCTACCACTTTTTTCCCTCGGAGCTCAATCGATGAAAACGAAATGTCGCACGCACGGAGCTTGCCAACTGTTGAGTTCGCGCTTGTGGATCCAGACGGTCCTTGTCGGTTGCATGGGCGCGGTTGCGGCAATGCCGGCGCTTCCATCGGGGGTCTTTGCCGCTGAACAATCGCTTCCACTGGAAAAAGTAGTGCTCTTTACATCAGGAGTCGGTTATTTCCAGCACGGTGGAAAAGTCAAAGACAATGCAAAAGTGGAGATGAGTTTTAAGGCCGATCACATCAACGACTTGCTCAAAAGCATGGTGCTTCAGGACTTGGGCGGCGGCACTGGCACGACTGTCAGCTACGCCTCACGCGATCCGGTGACAAAGACACTCGAGACATTCGCCGTCAATCTGACAGACAATCCTACGGTAGGCCAATTGCTCGGCCGCCTGCGTGGCGAAAAGATTGAAGTCGATGCGGCAGCACCCGCAGCTGGCACGATCGTGGGCGTTGAAACTCGGACCGTTCCAGTGGGAAACGACAAAACAGTGGCCAAAGAATATGTCACGATTTTAACAGCCGAAGGCCTGCGGACCCTGGCACTCGATTCAATCACGCGGATCAAGCTGGTCGATCCGCGTCTGCAAGGGGAGTTGGAACAGGCGTTGGCTGTACTGGCACTCGGTCACGACAACGAAAAGAAATCGGTGACGCTCAATTTTTCAGGCAAGGGTCCACGCGACGTGCGAGTGGGCTATGTCCAAGAGACGCCCGTCTGGAAAACAAGCTACCGCATCGTGCTGGACGAGAGCGATGGCAAGCCGGTTGAAAAAAAGGCTGGTGAGGGCGGGGTAGCAGATGGTAAGCCGACCGCATGGCAGGGCACGCCGACGCTGCTGCAGGGCTGG
>QWQJ01000048.1 GCA_003670865.1 Planctomycetota bacterium
AATGATGGAAAAATCACCAGACGATCGGATTGCCTCTGCGACGGAGGTCATTGAACGGCTCAAACGATGGACGCCAAAGTCTCCTGCGCCAATGTCGCGTCGTGAAATAAAGCGTGCCAATGGCAAACAATCCTTACCAAAAGAGTTCAATCCGCAGCCGATTCCGCGGAACTCAGGGGGTGGCTTTGAGCACATCAATCTCTTTCCTCAACTGCCTTCGACAGGGGATGATTTCGGAGGATCGCAACTGCAAGAGGATCTTGAGAATGGGAGTGACGGTTTGTTCTTTGAGCCCGCATCGTCGCTCACTCGCCCAAGGCGATCGTCGTCAGCTTCACGGCCCTTCTTGGGAGTGCCACTGGATCGCTCGCTCAAGCGGTTGATGGGCGTTGTGATTGTGCCGGCCTTTACGGGGATTACTTGCGGCATATTGCTTTGGATCATTCAAAGCGATAATCCCCGGCAATTACTTGGAGTTTCACCGGTGGCGATTGGCGGGCTGGCTTTCTTGTTGATACTTGGGCTGCAGAGCGTTACTGCCGGGAGCGGTCGAAAAAATCGTCGTTAGGGACCGTGGTCGATCTTGGATTGCAGCGGTCGGCAGTGCACTCGGCCTTTCTCAATACCGTGCCATTGCCGAAGGCAACTTCCATGCGTTGACAGAGGGCTGGCCGGAACCTACCAATTGGGAGTCAGAATGCTAAAAATGGACCAATGTGCGAGCCGTAAAAAGCTCGTAAAAACTCCTTCTTGGCTGCGGACAGGTAGCTCAGTTGGTAGAGCAACGGACTGAAAATCCGTGTGTCGCCGGTTCAATCCCGGCCCTGTCCATTTTTAAAAGACGGATACCGCAGCCGAAAATGCACATTTTATCCGCTAGGCTGGCCATACCCAGACTGGCCGTATCATCGGTGAGCTTCCGCCAGAATCGCTTGGGCTGATCCATTGTTCAGAGTGTCAGGTATCGTGCGAGGGCTGTTAAACCGCTCGTAACGACCAGCCACTGAATGGTCTTGTGCGCCGTACAGTGCCCCGAGTGGACGCCCGCCGCTACCGCGAGCATCCACAGCGTTGTTGACCCGCCGAGGACTCCGATGATGACGCCCGCCCAGTTGACTCGCCACGCAGATAAAGCGTCTCCATGAATCAGTAACGACATGCTCGTCGTCATGCCGCATGCTGGACAGGGTAGGCTCAAGACACTCTGTAGCACGCACGGCGGCAGGCCGAGTTGGCGGTGTGTTCCGTGGCTTAGAGGTTGGCCAGAAGCATCGTACGGATTGAGCCCAGCTGCCACGATCAAGACCGTGCAGCCAAGCAGCCCGAAGCCAGTCGCCGTCCAGCGTTCTGCAGACCGAAAGCTACAAAAAGGCAGCGTGAAGGGCCTGTTTTTTCGCGGTAAAAAGGGGCATTAAAAAACCAATTCCGCAAGTGCAACCCGACAGCCACTTGGCAAAGAATCGCGCTGTCGCCCGTCCCACTGTCAGCCTATTACCAGCCCCATCAGTGACTTCGATACCCATGATCTGTTTACCCCATGTTCCTTGTTGCACAGACGAATCGAGTCCGATCGAGTAAACGGCCTGAATCATCAGGCTGATCAACTGACCCAGCCCCAAGCCAATCACCGCCCCGTCGTCTTCGCCAAATGCCACGATGGTAAAGATCATCACAGGGATCGCGGCAACGAATCCGATGACAGCCATAAAAATCCCATCGAGGAGAGCCGCTCCAACGCGGGAAAGGAACTCAGCGTAGTTCGTGCGTCTCCTCGACGGATTCACATGGAGCGAAATATTCTCGTCGTCATTGGGGGTAGCAGAGGGGTTCCAGTCGGGCGTGGCTAAGGGCAGTCTCGTTGCCGGATAGGGCATGGCGTCTCGTTGGACTTCCACAAGGGACGGCGGCCCGGCAACAGGAAACAAGCCTTTGACAGACGAGCAGGGCACCCACTTCTCCATGCCTGCCTTCCAGAGCAGATCGCTCGGGGCGACCTGACCGGCCGCCGCCATCTCTTTGAGTTGCCCCGTCAAGAACGGGCCAGTTGTCTGGCCATTTTTGCCCACGTGCCATTGATCAGCCATTGTTGCTAGTCCACAAGAGAGAAGGTGTTTGATATCGGTGATGCAACGGCCAAGACCCTAAGTTGCTACCGGCGGCGAGAGTCAAATTGAAAATTGTGACCAGAGCCAGATATTTCCCCGCACGCATGAGTCGTCAATCTTCGGTGGCCACGAACCCTCCGTCAAGGGGGACTTTCATCCGTGGTTGAGCGAACGCCATGCCGCTGCCGTTGAGGGGAACCGGACCCGTTTGAGGGGGCGATCCAGTAGGAAATTCAGATGCGAAGAAGTCTGGTAGCTTTAGCCCGGAACTTGGCTGATAACGCCGGTTTTTTTGTGTCGCAGGATTCGTTTTAGCCTGCCGTCAGGCATGCGTTCCTCTTTGACAAGCAAATGATTTGCGTCGTACTCACGTAGTAGCGCAGTGTTGGTCTCGCCTTGAACCCCTCGCCAGTCTTTGAGCATCACCGGTTGCCATGCTTTTGCCTTGATCGAGGCGTAGGCCGCGTCGACGATTGCGTTGACAACATAGCCGTCGTAAAGCGTTTCGCGAGGGCTGCGGCCGTCGTCGATTGCGTCCAGCATGTCGGTAAACATATCGGCGTAGCCGAGGGCAGCGCACTCGTCGGCAACCGGAAAGAGCCAGCCAGTATTCGATTCTGTTTTCTCTGAAACATATCCGGATTGACCCACAGCGGTGAACATTTCCAGGCCGGTGCGGAGCCAGTGATTCAGCCAGAGCGTGCCCTCGGT
Organism: Planctomycetota bacterium; assembly: GCA_003670865.1. Lineage (GTDB taxonomy): Bacteria > Planctomycetota > Planctomycetia > Pirellulales > UBA1268 > BAIKAL-G1-2R. Next base: position 2,817 of record QWQJ01000048.1, read on the forward strand.
GCCAGAAATCTCGTCGCGTAAATCCATCCCTCCCCGGAAGTTCCAGCTCACCTCAAACTGGCCGATAGCGCCACTCTCGTAACGCACCAGACCGATGGCGTGATCCTCGGCTTGGATCGGATGCACTTGAGTGTCGCCCCAGCACATGACTTCAACCGGACGGACGTCTTTACCGATGAAACTGCGAGCGATTTCAATGCAGTGGCAGCCGAGATCAACGATTGCCCCACCGCCAGAAAGCTCAGGATTCCAGAACCAGTCGCTATGCGGGCCGGAGTGGGCCTCACGGGAGCGAACCCAGAGCACTTTCCCCAGCGCCCCTTGAGCGACGGCTTCGAGAGCCTTGAGCGTTTTCGGGGTGTAGCAGAGGTCTTCGAGATAGCCGTGAAAGACGCCCGCCTGTTCGCAGGCCCTCAGTATGCGAAGTGCTTCGTCGGCATTGCGGCCCAACGGCTTGGTGACGAGCACGGCCTTACCGGCCGCCGCCGCCGCGAGTACGGCTTCTTCATGCAAATGGTTAGGCAAAGCTACGATGACAACATCGACATCGGCGTCTGAGACCGCCTCTTTGAGATTCGTCGTATGCCGGGGAATATCCCAGTCGGCCGCAAACTGTTTGGCTTTTTCAGGCGATCGAGAATAGGCGATACTGACGCGGTCGCTTCGGCGTTGGCCGTGGAGAGTCATCGTGTAAAATCGGCCAATCAGGCCAGTTCCGAGCATGGCGATACGATGCATGGAGCGTTTCTCGTTGTTTTGGAATGTCCTAGGTGGCATTCTGTCGAGAAGCGGCCGGTAAGATCAAGCATTGACTGGAAAGAGCGTTTGTATGACCCACCCATCCATCCTCGCCGCAGAGTTCCCGCCGCCGCCGCAGCACTCGCTCGACTACAGCCTGACCGGCACGAATGCTCGCCTCGCCATTGAAAAGGGTCTCGCAGAGGCCGAGTGGTATCAAAGTCCAGTGCCTCGGGAAATCCTACGATCGCTCTTGGAGCGTCGCGACGGCCCCGCGATTCGCGACACCGTGCTCTGGTTCGCCATGATTCTCGGGGCAGGCTCTGCGACGTGGATGTTGTGGGGCAGATGGTGGGCGGTGTTTCCCTATCTGATCTATGCAGTGCTTTATGCTTCCACATCGGATTCTCGCTGGCACGAATCGGGGCATGGCACGGCCTTTAAAACCGACTGGATGAACAATGCGCTTTATGAGGTTGCTTCGTGGATGGTGATGCGGGAATCGACTGTCTGGCGATGGAGCCATGCGCGTCATCACAGCGACACAATCGTTGTTGGACGCGATCCGGAAATCGCCGTGCCTCGTCCGCCCGATATCGTCGGCATCATTTTCTCGTTGTTCAACCTCTCGGTGTACCCGAAATACTGGAAGCACACCATCATCCATGCCATCGGCCGCATGACTGCAACCGAGAAGACATTCATTCCAGAGAGCGAATTTACAAAAGTTTATTTTAAGGCCCGCATATCGCTGGCCATCTATCTGGGAGTTGTGGCTTTGGCACTTGCAACGGGCAGCATCTTGCCATTGCTGTTTTTCGGATTGGCAAACCTGTTTGGATCGTGGCTGATGGTCCTCTACGGGCTCACACAACATACGGGCCTAGCCGAAAATGTTCTCGATCACAGGCTTAACACGCGGACGGTTCTCATGAATCTTGTCAACAGGTATCTCTACTGGAATATGAATTTTCACCTGGAACACCACATGTTTCCATTGGTGCCCTACCACGCGTTGCCACAGTTGCACGCCTGCGTGAAGGCTGACTGTCCGCCACCCTGTCCGGGCTTGCTGGCCGCGTATCAAGAAATCATTCCAACCCTCGTGCGACAAATGAAAGACCCAACCCACTGCCTAACACGGCAGATACCCCAGGCGAAAGTCTGTATGGCCGAAGGGCATGTATCAGCAAAGTTTGTTTCGACAGCCGGGCCGGATGCCTATGCATGGATCGATGTCTGTGCCTCTGAGGATCTCGGATTAGCCGATGTGATCCGTTTTGATCACGGTCTCAAAACCTATGCTCTTTACCGCGATGAAGCAGGAAAACTTTTTGCTACCGACGGCCTCTGCACCCACGGCAACACGCACCTTTCTGGAGGGTTCGTGAAGGGGTCAACGATCGAGTGTCCTAAGCACAATGGCCGGTTTCATCTGGTTGATGGATCGCCCGCACGTCCACCCGTTTGCCGGGCATTGGCAACCTATCGGGTTGAGGAGCGGCAAGGCCGCCTAGTGTTCCATCTAGGGTAGAGAGTCCTGCCGCATCCGAGGGCTTTTTGGGAAAAGTCCACTCGATCCCAGCAGTGTGATCGTGCCGAGGGCCGCGCACACATTCCACAGCGAATGCGGTTCGGGAAGCGGACGGATCCACCTTCGTTCAGTCTAGGCACCCTGGCGGTACGGATTATGAGAAATCAGTGTCGAAAAGATTTTTGCGATGACGCTTTGGGCGACTAACCAGTGGGCCGCTTGGCCTCGCCGAGAGGAGAGACGCACAAAAAAAGCGGGCGGCGTCACAAAGACACCGCCCGCTCGATGAACGATTGCACGCCGATCGTAGAGTGATCAGCCTGTGACCATTGCCTTCAAGTTTTTCAGAGCCCGCACACGAACCTTCACGCTAGCCGGCTTGGAAGGACGATCCTGCAGTTCGCCGGTGAAGGGATTCTTAACACCCTTTTGAGCCGGCCGGGCAGGAACTTTACGCTTTTCAATTTTGACCAACCCTGGAATTGAAAAGACACCGATTCCATTGCCCTTTAAGGCCTTTTGAATCTCGTCCGTCAGCGAATCCATGACCGCTACGACATCCTTCTTTTGCAGCCCTGTCGTCTCGGAGATGCTTCGCATGATCTCTGTCTTTGTCAACGGTTTGTTGCCCGACTTCTTTGCCATCACAATTGCCTCCATAAAAAAAATTGTCTGCGGCACGATCTCTCCACCGCAATTTGGAGCCCGGCAAGATTTGCCGCAAGCGAGGCTGATTAGACGGTGTAGGAATGAAATTGCAACCCGAAAACTTGATTTTGTGCTGAAAAAAGCCCTGTTCTCGGAGAAAGGACGCCAATAATGGGCCGTTTAAGTCAATTTCTGCCAGCTCAGGCCGCTTGAGCCAGAAGGCGGGATTGGGGTGATGAGGGACTGCTCACTTGAACCGACCCGAACTCTTGTAGCCAAGCGATTAGAATAATGGTGAGATCATCTTGCGAAGCTCATCATTGGCTAGAATGGGCCAGATTGATTTGTTGGAGTGACAGTCGTAACGGAGTGTGCTGGAAGTTTTGCGGCTTCGTCTGTCCGGGAGGTTTTTGGGTTTGATATGTCTCACTTCATTCGCACTCGCCGCGGCAGTTCTCGAGATGGTTTGGCCGTCGAGCTTTTCTTTTTGTTGCCGCCCGCCCACGCCGTTGTCTCAGTCCTTGTCGTGATTCTTACAACTGTTGTTTTTTGGGACAGCCGCGTTCAAGCAGACCAGAACCTACAAAACCAGAAGGGCGATACCGAAGCGGAAGGATCGGATGCCGATGAAGAAGGCGGCGTGTTTCTACCCACCGATCGACTGAAGCAGCGACAACTCGATCGAGTACGGCGATTGATTGACGAGAGCAAGTGGAGCGATGCTGCCACGCTGCTCGATGAAGTTTTGGGAACGGACCGAGATTTCTTTTTTCGTCCCGAACAGCGACAAAGCACATGGCAAAGTATGAAGGCGGAAGCATCCCGATTGATCGGCGGGCTGCCGCAATCGGGCCGCGATGCCTATGAGTTGCAGTTTCGTGCCAGAGCCGAACGCATGCTTCAGCAGGCTGTGGCAACAGGCGATGCAGCAGGCGTTGTGGCCGTGGCAAGGCGATGGTTCCACACGCCCTCTGGACATCGCGCGACGCTGCTAGCCGCTCTCGAATCGCTCGAGCACAATCAACCTCTGGCTGCTGCGGCTTGGCTTGATCGGCTCTCGATGTCGAAGGAGAGTGCGGTCTATGAGCCGACACTTTCGATCATGCAAGCGATGGCCTGGTTTCGTGCCGGGGATCCGCAAGCAGCCGCAGCCATTTTGGAAAAAGCCCGCAAGGGTCGCTGCATCACCGCCCGCATTGGCGGCAAGGATCTAACCGTTTCGTTTCTCCCGGGAGAGTCCCTGACGTGGCTCAAGTCGCTTATCGGTGAACCGCCTTTGATGGCCAGCCGTAAGACAAGCGAATGGTGGCTGCACCGGGGCGACCCAGCTCGCAATGCCCTTGCCACTGCGTCGCGGCCGATCCTTGTGCCGCGTTACCGAGTGCCGCTGACCCGTCATCCAGAGGAATCGCGACACCTCTTGAAAGAACGTAAGCGTGCTGCCGATGCAGTAAACGGCCTGCCGCTGCTGCCGGCAGGCACGCCCTTGGCCGTTGACGGCTCCATTCTTGTTCATACTCCAATGGGATTATTGGCGATCGATTTTGAAACTGGCAAACGCACATGGCTGCAAACTGCTGGTGCAGCGGCCCCCTTGAACGAGTCGTCGGGCAATCGTTCAGCGATCGATGAAGAGAACGTTGTCCAGCCAGATCGGGACGATCAGGCCTCTGGGGCTGGGGTGTTTCATGATGCCACCAGCGGCATCATGTCGAGCGATGGGCGTTTGGTATTTGTTGTCGAAAGTGAACCCAATGCGCTCGTGTCGCTGGATGGAAGCCGCAATCTGCCTGGTATGTTTGGGAACGCACCGGTGCCAAACGGTTGGGAGGGAGGTAACTCGCTGTCGGCCTACGATGTGACATCCACGGGAAGTCTAAGCTGGCGGCTGCCGACGAAAGAGGTGGTCAAAGAAAAAGAAAACGGCATCGCCCGTCCGAGGGGCTGGTATATGGGTGCGCCTCTGCCGATCGGAGACCAACTCTTCGTATTGGTGGAGGAGAAGGGCGAGATCCGGCTGGATGTGCTTGCAGCTGCTACGGGCAATCTGGCATGGTCGCAGCCGTTGGCCGAGCTCGATGAAGGTCAAGCTGTCAACAACCGCGACAGCTACTTGCGGAGGATCGCAGGCCTCTCTCCTTCACTGTCTGAGGGGGTGCTTGTCTGTCCCACAGGCGCCGGAGCCACAATCGCTGTCGACTTGGCCACGCGGATGCTGCTATGGGCTTACAACTATCCACTGCCAAAAGAGCAGGGCGTACAGCTTCCCAATGGTGTCAGGGTGATTCGGGGTGGTGGAGCGATCGTCATCAATGGTCAGCTCGTCAACGGTCCGCGAGTTTCGCTTGGAAGTCGCTGGCGAGACTCAAGCCCCATTCTTGCTGCAGGACGCGTGTTGCTCACGCCCACTGAATCGGATGAGTTGCACTGCCTCGATTTGCGGCGGGGCACGGTGCTTTGGAAAATCGCGAAAAAAGACTATCTACACACTGCCGGAGTGGTTGATGGAAAAGCAATTCTTGTTGGGCGGCGAAGCGTCGTGGCTCTCTCTCTGGTCAATGGGCAGAGTGTCTGGGAAAGCCCTTTGTCGCGGGACGACCGGAGCCCCAGCCCTAGCGGGCGTGGCATTCTGACCGAGGGCCGATTTTTCTTGCCGCTGGATACGCCGGAAGTCGTTGAAATTGATTGTGCAAACGGCGCCATTGCTGGCCGCTCGCTGGCTCGCGGCAAATCGGTCCCTGGAAATCTCATTGCCTACAGAGGCGAGGTGATTTCTCAGGGAGTCGATTCTCTGGATGTCTTTCATCAGGCGTCGCCTCTGGAAATGCGAATCGAAACGGCGATGCAAAAAGATGCGCACGATCCGTGGGCCTTGCTGTGGCGTGGGCAACTCGACCTCGATCAGGGCAAGGTTCTCAGCGGGATGAATCAAGTGCGAGAGGCGCGCGCTGCTCAACCAAGGCGTGTATCGGCCGAAGTGGTTGGCGAGGCCATCGCTTTTGCAATGCAACGCGATTTTGCGGCAGTCGCACCTCTGTGGCGCGAAGCGGCATCCTCACGCACCGTCTTACGGTTGGCAATTGATGGACTTATAAAAATGGGCGATCTGCCGCAAGCGTGGGAGGCCTGCCAGCAACTCATCGCCGGACCGCCTGCGAACGCCGACCGGTTCTCTGAAACAAGTGGGCTTGTCGACGATGCTTTGGATTCCCGGTTGTCTTCAACCGAGGGCCGCTGGTTTCAGGGCAGGCTTACGGAATTGATCAGCCTCGCACAGCCCGCGCTCAAGGCCGCTATTGACGAGAGTGCCGAGCAGTCGCTGGCTGCTGCCCTCGGATTGCCTGACCCCTTGGAGCGAGTAGAGCAAATAGGTTTTTTCATCGAACGATTTGGTCGCCATCCGACTGCCTTGCGGGGGAGAAAGATTCTGGTTGAAGAGATCGAAGGGGCAATTGACTCGTTAGGCGCTGGCAGCGATGCCGCCCGTAATCTGTTGCTTCGTCGAGACTTTCTTGCGATCGAATTGCTGCATGGTGCCAGCGATGACCAACGGCCAGGCAAGGTTGAATTGCTGCGCGGCGTGCAGGGTAGAGAGGAAGCTGAGGGTGGGGTACCCTCAAGCGTTGATGGAGGGACTCCGTGGCCTATTGGCAGAGTGAGCGCGGGCAAGGTGCCCGGTGGCCGCAGAGACGCCGCTGGCAGAGTTGTGCCCGGTCAAGTTCCGGGTCAAAATACTGCTCGAGCGGACGAAGGTATGAGGCTCTCGCGACTGGTTTCGATCCCAGTTGAAGCTGGGGCAGACTCATTTTTTCCTGGCCTGCGACTGGGGTTTGATGCCCAACAGCCCACGCTTGTATTTAGCGACGGATTTGGTCGTAGAATTGGCGATTCAATCAGCCTGATGCACAACGGTAATCACCAGGCTTTTCACCCCTTAGGCCCAATGGGCATGGAGGTTTCGGCCATCGGCCGGGTTGTGGTGGCGCGGTCGGGTACGATCGTGACGGCCTTTGAGTTGGCCGGGGAGAATGGTCAAAAAAACCGTCGGCTATGGACGCTCAAGGACCCCTCAGTCGCAGGAACAGAAGTTCAGGGCATGGTCTTTGGTGCCGCTGCGGGACGGGTCGGCCGCAACGGCAACATCCCGCTTGGAATGCGAATTTCTGAGCCAGACGAGGCCCTGCACTCAAACCTGCCGTGCGGTGGGATGCCGCGGGCAACCGGTGTGCCGATCTTGGTGGACAGATCACTTCGCTTACACGATCCTGTGACCGGCGACGTTCTTTGGGAGCGGCACCGTCTCTCGGCGAGTGGCGAACTCATCGGAGACGATGAATTTCTCTGTGTCTGTCCGGCCGATGGCAAGCAGGCGACCGTGCTTTCTATGGTCGATGGACGATTGATAAAAAAGTGTGATGTGCCCAGTCGTCGTCAACGACTCCTGACATTTGGCCGACGCATTGTGGCAATCCGATCGCCTCAGCAGCAACTTGGACAAGAAAATCCAGCGAAGATTGTGCTGGAATTATTCGATCCGTTACTTTTAGAAAACAAAGTATTGGGTGAGTACGCTGCGGATGCCCGCGCTATATCTGCTGGCGTCGATCAACTGGCAGTCGTGGAACCTTCCGGTGTCTTGACAGTGATCGACTTGAGGACGGCGGACATTGTGTTCCAGACAAAACTACCGGGAATGGTGCCGTTTCCAAAGGTAGCGACCGGGGCCGAACAGTTGCAGGTGACTGCGTGGAAAGATCGCTACTTCGTCTTTATCGGTCGGCAGGAAACCCCCGACGAGCAGCAGCAACTGCGAAAATTTGGTGTTATATCGGCACTCCCGCAGATGGCAGCCACAGGAGGCCGCGAGATGAACCAGCCCTCTACAGGCTCAATCTGGGCTGTTGATCGTACTTCCGGTGAGATGCTGTGGTCGGTGCCAGCGAGTCTACTGAGACACTGCCTGCATCGGAACCAACCGCAAGAATTGCCGGTGTTGCTCTTCACTCGGCTGATTCAGCAACCAGGCGACCCTCGGTCACCGCTGTTCAGCGTGCTTTGCCTCGACAAGCGCACCGGACACGCCGTCTACATAGATGACAAGATATCGGTTCAGCAGCAGATGCTCTTTGGCTGCGACATGGTCGGCGATCCGGCTGCTCATACAATTCGCATCTCGGTAGCGGACGTGAGCCTTGAGTTTACCGGCGAGCCGATGGCCCCTCGGCCTCCCTTTCAAGCAACGACTCAATCATCTTCTGCACCAGATGTTGTCACCGACATTAAATCTTTCATTCAGAGGTTGATCCCATTTCCACAATAGTTCCTTATCGCATTGCGTTGGCCGTATTGTTCCTTGTGTTTCTCATTGAGGGAGGCGAGTCAAGCGTTCGTGCGCAAGCGCCGGTCCAAGCTCCGGCCGAACAGTCGGCCAACGAGCGGGCCGTCATGCAAAACTCTGGCAATGCGACTGATGACAAGGTGGATCGTGTGATTGCCAAGGGGCTAGGCTGGCTCGTACGCAAACAATCTCGCCGCGGCAGTTGGTCGGCCAACGAGGGCCGTTATCCCACGGCGATGACGGCGCTTGCGGGCACGGCCATGCTGATGGAAGGGTCGACAACCACGCAGGGGCTGTATGCAGACTCGGTCCGTCAGGCGGTGGATTATCTTGTGGGAAGGTCTCGTGGCAATGGCCTGATCGGCGATCCCAAGGGGGATGATCGCTATACGTACGGCCACGGCTTTTCGATGCTTTTTTTATCACAGGTTTTGGGTGAAGAAGAAGACGAACGGCGTCGCGATGAGATCGTACGGGTGCTTGCCAAGGCCGTTGAATTTGCCGGCCGAGCCCAGACCTCCGATGGAGGTTGGGGCTATGTGAGTGCGAAAGACGGCAACAACTTTGATGAGGGCTCGACCACGATCACGCAAGTTCAAGGACTGAGAGGCTGTCGCAATGCCGGCATCGTTGTGCCCAGGGAGATCATTGATAAGGCGATTGCCTACATTCATAAGTGCACGATGCCCGACGGGGGAGTGCAGTACAGCTCAAAGGGCGGCGGGGGTCGGCCGGCCATCTCTGCGGCGGCCATTGCCTGTCTATTCAATGCGGGTGAATACGACGATACCCACGTGCCGCGAATGCTTGAGTATGCGGAGAAGCATCTGGGCAACATCTCCAACAACGGGTTTGGCCACTGGCACTACGCGCACTTTTATTACTCGCAAGTGATGTATCGCGAGGGAGGGAAGAAGGCGGCCACCTACCGCGAGCAGATGGAAAAAAGACTGATAGCCGAGGCCCAGCAGGATCGCGACGGCCTGTCTTGGCCGCAGGGTTACATCGGTCCGGTGTACACAACAGCCACGAATCTAACGATTCTCCAACTCAATAAAGGCACGCTGCCCATCTATCAACGCTGAGTCAGCGTCGCTGACAATCGTAGGCCATCCCCACTTTCTAACCCCCGCCAAAGCCCCCGAGCGTGGCCGCAGGACACGATCCCATTCGGAAATATCAATCCAGCGTTTAGGATTTCGCCATTCTCATCGAATGACCTTCTGGAGTTTTCTGATGTCCCCCACTGGCCCCGCTCTCGATGCTGTCGAAAAACTTCATCAGGCTCGCACACGGATTCTGGAACAACTTTCTAGAGTGATCGTCGGCCAGCATCAAGTGGTTGAAGAACTGCTAATCTGTTTGTTCAGTCGAGGTCACTGCCTCCTTGAAGGCGTGCCGGGATTGGCAAAGACGCTCATGGTGAGCACGCTTGCCAAGAGCCTCGATTTATCATTCAGCCGCATCCAATTTACGCCCGACTTGATGCCGGCGGACATTCTCGGCACCGATGTCCTAGAGGAGGATCGGGCGACTGGTTCGCGGCAGTTACGTTTTCTCGAAGGGCCGCTCTTTGCCAATGTCGTTCTGGCCGATGAGATCAATCGCACCCCACCCAAGACTCAGGCGGCACTGCTCGAGGCAATGCAGGAACGACAGGTGAGCGTGGGTCGTATTCGGCATCAGCTTGTCGATCCGTTCTTTGTGCTCGCCACACAAAATCCGATCGAGCAAGAGGGTACTTACCCACTTCCGGAAGCGCAGCAAGACCGCTTCATGTTTAAGGTGTTTGTCCGGTACCCAACGTTTGAAGAAGAGTTTGAAATCGCCCGACGCACTACGGGGGTCGCCGTCGAAGAAGCCCAACCGGTGCTTTCGGCGGCCGACATTCTGGCTCTGCAAAAAAGCGTTCGAGAGGTGCCGATCAGTGATCACCTGGTTCGCTACTGCCTGGCGCTGGTGCGACAGACACGGGCCGGTGAGCGAGGCGTGCCCGACTTTGTCTCGGATCAGCTTTCCTGGGGCGCCGGCCCGAGGGCAGTGCAATTTCTTGTTGTCGGCTCAAAGGCTCGGGCTCTCTTGCAGGGCCGCAGCCATGTCACGGTTGAGGACATCCAGACATTGGCCGCCCCGGTGCTCCGGCACCGCATCGTTGTCGGCTTTGCGGCGGAGAGCGAAGGCGTGACTTCCGATACAATCATTGAACGAATTCTGGAAACGACCCCCAGCAGAGAAGATGAACTGACGCGTGACGCCCGCTTCCAAACGATTTTTGCCTCCTGAGGCCATTGCGAGGATCGCTCGTCTAGAACTGCGCGCCCGCGCGGTCGTCGAGGGCGTGCTCGCCGGCCTGCACAAAAGCCCGTACAAAGGCCAGTCGGTCGAGTTTTTACAGCATCGGGAGTATGTGCGGGGCGACGACTTGCGGCGAGTCGACTGGAAAGTATGGGGCCGACAAGACCGGCTCTACATTAAGGAATTTGAGGAGGAAACAAACCTCCGGCTGACGCTTTTGGTGGATGGCTCGGCGAGTATGGATTACCGATCTGGTGCCCTGAGCAAATACGACTACGCAGCAACGCTCGCAGCGAGTCTGGCTTGGCTGGCGCTATCGCATGGCGATGCAGTTGGCTGCGCTGTCTTTGACGAGAAGATACGGGCCAGCGTCCCGGCTCGCACAAAGCGTTCACATTTGTCGAGCGTTGTCGATGTGCTGGAAACCTCACGCAGCAATCGCCCGACGGCATTTGGGCCGGTGCTTCGATCACTGTCCGAGACACTCCCTCGCCGCGGAATGGTTGTCATCATCTCAGACCTTCTAGGCGATCGCGAGGGCGTTTTTCAGGGCATGCAATTTCTCCGTAGACGCGGCCACGACCTCGTGTTGTTGCACGTCATGGACGAAGACGAATTGACATTTCCGTTTGAGGGACCCACGCGTTTTGAGGGGCTGGAATTGCCAGAGCACATTGCCTGCAATCCGCGGGCGCTTCGCGAGGGCTATCTGGCGGCGATAGAGGAATTTTTGGCCAACGCAAGAAAACGATCGGCTGCAGCCCGATGCGACTACTCACTGATACGCACCGGTGAGCCTGTCGATGCCGCACTCGTTCAATTTCTCTCGCGTCGTTCCAGCACGGCCGTCTAGTGTAGAGAGAGTGCCACATCGATGCCGACCTTTGATTTTTTTTCGTTGCTTTGGTGGGGGCTGCCTTTGGCGGCGGCCCCGATCCTTATCCACCTGATCAATCTCCTTCGCCACCGCAAGGTACAGTGGGCGGCGATGGAGTTTCTGCTGGCCAGCCAACGAAAATTTCGTACGCGTGTGTTGCTGAAACAAATCCTGCTGTTGTTGCTGCGGATTGCTGCGGTGCTGGGGATCGTGCTAACGCTAGCCCAGCCAAGGCTGCGTACCGCCCTAGGCCAACTGCTGGGTGGATCTCGCACAGCGCATGTTGTCTTGTTGGACGACAGTTATTCGATGAGCGATCTTTCGGCGGGGGGCAGAATTGGTGAGTCGAGCGCCTTTGATCGGGGCAAACTGGTCGTGGAGCGGATCTGCGAAGAATTGACCGCAGCAGAAGGGCGACAGGAGTTGGCGGTGGGGCGTTTTTCCTCCCTGACCGGACGAAAGTTTGATATCGAGCGGCAGACGGTGACGCCGCAGGTGGTTCAAATGGTTCGCGACGAATTGGCAGGACTGGTTCCCTCGGCCAGCGATTGCGGGCCCAGAGAGGCGCTGGCGGCAGCGGTTGAGGTACTTGGAGAAGGAACAGGGGCAGCCGATGTGCTCTGGCTGGTGAGTGACTTTCGCGCCTGCGATTGGAAGGTGGCCGATGAAACAGCGCAACTGCTGCGACAACTGTCAGATGCGGGCGTTGAATTGCGGCTGGTGGATTGTGCTTTTGGAGCCCTGGGAAGCACGGGCAGTTCGGCGGATTTCGGGGCCAGCAATCTCTCGGTCGAACGGCTGGAAGTTGTCGGGGGCGTGCCGGCGACGGGCGTGCTTGTGCCTTTGGAGGTGGCCGTCCGCAACAATTCACAGAACGTTGTCCGCGATGTTCAAGTCGAACTGCGAGAGGATGGTGCGAGTCGACCGGGCCTACGAATCCCAGAAATTCCTGCGGGCTCGGTGGCCGTGCAGAGATTTGAAGCACGATTTCCACAGGCCGGTAGCCATCTGATTGATGCCCGCGTGGCGGCTGATGCAGTCGCTGTCGATAACACTCGTACTGCCGTCATTGCAGTGGTTGACCGTGTCGACGTGCTTGTGATTGATGGCGATCCGCGGGGTGGTGGCCGGGCCGCAGACGCTTTTTATTTGACTGCGGCATTGGCGCCTGGTTCGGGGGCGCCGACTGGATTGCGGCCCCGCATCGAACCTCCCCGCGCGATCACAACGCTTGACCTCATGGCATTTGATTGCATCTGGCTGCTTGATGTGGAGCGACTTGATCCAGCCGAGATCACGGCACTTGAAGGATTTGCCCGCGCGGGTGGTGGCGTCGTTTTTTTTATGGGGCCGCGTAGCCGGGCCGAGGAGATCAACCGCACCCTCTACCGAGATGGGGAGGGGCTCTTTCCATTGCCGCTAGCCGGGCCAGTCGATCTGTTGCCAGAGGGAAAAAATCAGGATCCTGTGCCCGATGTTGTCGTCGAGGAGCATCCGGTGGTGGCGGTGCTCTCCGGCCAACGCAATCCGCTGCTGGATGCGGTGCGGATTGAACGATTCATGGCGGTCGATCGGTCCTTCGATGATTCCAAGGAAAAAATGCCTGGCGGGGTTGGAGTGCGGCGCTTGCTTTCGCTGCGGACGCGGGCCCCTCTGGTGGTCGAGCGGCCGTTTGGCGAGGGTCTTGTCGTGGCAGTGCTGACAACAGCATCTCCCACATGGAACAACTGGGCGCGTGCCAATCCGAGTTGGGTGGTGGTGATGCTGGAAATGGAAAGCCACCTAGCCCGCGTTCGCCGCCGTGCTGAATTGTTGGAGGTGGGCGACGACTTCACAGTCACCCTGGCGGCTCGCGGCGACGAAAGCGAAGTCGATTTCTTGATTCCACCCGATGGCACGATCGTGCACCAAACGGCTGCTGTCACGCCAGCCGGCACCCTGCAGGCAACTCTTCGGGCAACGCTCTCTGCCGGAGCGTATCAAGCCCGTTGGCGGCGACTGGATGGCAGCGAGCGGGAGCGAGTGGTGGCGGTCAATGTCGATCCCGACGAAGGCAGGCTGGAACGCATCCTCCGCGAGCAACTGGATCGCACGCTCTCGGGCGTGAAGTTTCAGTATGATAGCGCCGAGTCGCTACAGCCCGATGCCAACACGTTCGCGGGTGTCTCGCTGGTGACTCCGTTGCTCCACGCCCTGCTTTGTGTCCTGCTCTTGGAGCAGTTGTTGGCGTATTCGGCCAGTTATCACACGACGACAAAGCCGTGGCGCTACGTCTAAGACGCCGACTCTTTTAGAGACAACCCACAACAAAGATCAAACCGAAACACAGACATGTGCCCACACCTGCCACTGCCGAGTCTGTTTGCCGCCAGCGAGACTGTGCAGCATCGCATCTCGAGCGCGCTAGTGGACGGATTTTCACAGTGGTGGCAGATGCCGGCGCTCGTTGTGGCTTTGGCGGCAATCGTGGTGTTTGTGCTCTGGATGTATCGCCGTGACGCGAGGGAATTGTCATGGGGACTGGGGCTTTTACTGGCCGTTTTACGGATCGGGGCGTTTACCAGTTTGGTCGCTGCTTATCTCGACTTCGAGCGAACAGCCGAACATGAGATCGTCTTTGCATCGCGTGTTGCCGTGCTCGTTGATGCCAGTGCCAGCATGACCATCGATGATCAACTGACAATGGAAAAACGCCACAACGATTCCTTAGTGGAGACAGTGCCCACCGATCCCCTCGATGCGGCTGGATCTGAACAGGCGATTCAAACGCGGTCGCAACGGGCCCTGGAAGTGCTCCAAGACGGGGGCTTGCTGGCAGCCCTCGCTCCTCGACACGAGGTTTCGGTGTGGCGATTTGAAGCTGATGCTGAGCCGCTGCAGGTCTTGCCGATAGGAGGCTTTGAGTCTGCAGGGCCAGAAAAAGAGTTAGCAGTAGGGCCAGTTGATGAGTCTGCAGAAAAGGCAGAGGCCGATGCTGAGGCAGTCGCCTCACGAAAAAAAGACTGGTCAACGCGATTGGCTCCGGAGGGATTTGAAACCCGAATCGGCGAGTCGCTCGCCCGCGTGCTTGATCAAGAGCCCGTCGGCGTGCTGGCAGGAGTGATCGTGCTCTCCGATGGGGCCAATAATGCAGGCATCGATCCGGCGGCTGCGATTGCCGGGCTGGCCAAGGCGGGGGTTCCTGTCTTTCCAATTGGCATCGGCTCCGATCAACTGCCGACCAATGTACGGGTCAGCGATCTGGTTGTGCCATCACGAGTTTTTCCGAGCGATCGTTTTGCGGTCACGGGGTATTTGCAGGCCCAAGGACTGGCTGGCCAGACGGTCAAAGTTGAACTCACTGAAGCCACAGCCGACGAAGCGATCCAAGTGGGAAGCGCTACCGATCCAGATGTACAACCTGGTCCGAAACAGCTTCAGTCAAATCGCCGGATTGGTCGCTTGATCGATGCCGCTGAGGTTGTGCTGGGCAGCGACGGCGAACTCTCTGCGGTGCGATTTGATGTGCCAGGTTTAGAAGCATCAGGCCAACGCAATCTTGTCTTGCGAGTCGTGTCGCCACCAGCAGACCGCTCACCTGCCGATAACCAGCAGGCCGTGGAGATTGAAGTGGTCGATCGGGTCACGCAGGTGCTCCTGATGGCTGGAGGACCGAGTCGTGAGTATCAGTTCATGCGCAATGTGCTGGAACGCGACAAAAGCTTTGCCGTCGATGTTTTGCTTGGCACGGCGAGCAAAGGAATTTCGCAGGATGCAAGGCGTATTCTGGAGTCGTTTCCAGCGAGTGCCGAGGAACTCGCCGAGTATGACGTGATCGTGGCCTTTGATTACGACTGGCGACGACTTGATCCGGCTGCACAGGCGAGGCTGGATCGGTGGGTCTCGCGGGAATCGGGTGGACTGGTACTTGTGGCAGGCAATATTTTCATGGACGCGTGGCTGGCCGATCCGCAAACAACGGTGATCCGCACCTTACATCCGGTGGAGTTGCGACGGTCTACTCAGATCGTTGGAGAGGATCCGGCTGGGTTCGAAGAACCGCTACCGCTAGTTTTTTCCCGTGACGGCCAGGAGGCGGAGTTTCTCTGGCTGGGCTCCAGCCGCATCGCTAGCCAGACGGTGTGGAGCGATTTTAAAGGAGTTTTTTCCTGCTTTGATACGACC
>QWQJ01000152.1 GCA_003670865.1 Planctomycetota bacterium
CAGACGTCCTCGCTAGCAGACGCATTGATTCAAATCGATAATCAGCGACTGAAGCGGGAGCGGGCCAGCAAAAAGCTCACTGTCGCGGCAAAGGTTAGGCAATTTTTAAGCTCCGTTACGGCAGCCAATCTGCTGCTGCTGATTCTCGTTTTAGCCTGCGGCATTGACTGGTCGCTGCGGGCTGCCCGAGAACCTCGCTAACGTTACGCTATGGAATCCGGTGTACGTGCTCGCGGATTGGTCCCCATTTTTTCTTCGCCGATGGACATGATGGCCCAGTTCCTCCAAAAAGCGTGAAAAACTGAAACAATACAACCCAACCTATTGCCAAGTGACGGTTTTTCACCCCAGTCGCAAAGACGCCAGTGACCGGCATGTGCCTTACACTATTTTAATATGCCCATGCAGCCTTTCACACTCCATCAGTTGAGACAGACAATCGACGCCTCCGTGGCGGCTGCGCGGAGTGCTGTCGTGATCGGCGTACTAGGTCGCGTGGCCGTCACCGTCACCGCGATGGTGGCTGCGATGGCCATTCTCGACATTCAACTGCCGGGCTCTGGATTCTGGGCTGGTGGCAGCGGAGTGGCGGCTGTCGCCGGACTCTTTCTCTGGCAACTTGCCGTGCGTGCCCGGCAACAGTGGCCCAGTCGGCTGACACTGGCGCAGGGAGCCCAAGAGGCTGATTCGCAACACGGGGAAACAATATCCCGCGCGATCGAATTTTTAGATGAGAGCCTCGCCGAGGAATCGTCGTCTCAATCCGCTTTGCAGTCTCGTTCCAGCGATGCCCAGATGTCGATTGCCCTAAAATCTCTGGCCGTCAGTCAGGCCGCCGAGGCGTGGCAACGCTTCGGACAGCGGCCGCTGCCGGGCTTGAAGCCCGGGCTAGTCTGGGGAGTTTTTGGCTGCTTGGCGGTGGCAGCCATTTGGGTATCGATGCAAATGCTGCCCGCTCCGTGGCCCGCTGCTTTGGCGAGGCAATTGGTACCAGCCACAACCCGCTGGCAGACGCAGCTACAATCACCCGACCTCAGCGGTGCACCCGACCTCAGCGGTGCACCCGACCTCAGTGGTGGCCGTTTGACCGCTGTAAAAGTCAGGATTGCCTCGCCTGCCGCTCTGGGGTTAGCCGATGCCGCTACGTTTCAGAGTCAGTTGGCTCTCGTCTTGGCCGAACGATTTGCACGCAGTCCAGGCCTGCCGCGTTATTCCCTCTCGTCGGGCGATGCGGGGGAGGTGGATCGTTTGGCAGCGATTCAAGCCGCCTGCTTGGCAGGGTTGGCTGCTGATCGAATAGCGCTGGCTGAAGAGGCATCTGCGCTTGAAACCGCAGGCAAAGCTAGTGGCAAACCCAGTGATCAAGAGCAGATTCGCCAAGCGACTTTTGCACTGCTGCCTCTGGATCGCCTGCTACCGGCTCTCTCGCCCCAGAACATTCAAGACAATCGCTTGGCACTGGCCTCTGCGGCCGCGGCCCAAGCGGCGGTCTCCTTGAGACAGGCAGCCAGTGTGCTGGGCGTGCGGGTGGCCGATCGCAGCCAGCAGGCTGCTGATAAACTTCTGCCTGTGCAAATGCAAACGCGACGGGGGCTCGAAAACTGGGAACAACTCACGCGAGAGGCCGCTCTGCAGGCTCTGGCAAGCGGGGCACAGCGGGTGGACAAAACGGTAACGACCTCTGCCGGTCAGACGCCGCAGCAGATTGCTTTAGCAGGAGGCCTTCCGCTAGAAAATGTCGGAAGCTCGTCATCGATGGAGGGTTCGGGTGGGTCCACTCCAGTCGACCCGGCGTTCAATCCAACACAGTCAAAGCCGGCCGCACCGCGGAGTCTTGTGAGCGGAAGTATTGGAGCAATGGTCGATCGCTTTTGGAATCTGCTGCCAGAAAAGGTGCGGCCACAAGGCAATCGCAGCGATGATGCGTCGCTCTGGATTGAACCTTTCTACCGGCCGGCCGTCAACGCGTACTACCAGTTGCTCCTGGAAGAAGAAAGGCGTCGATGATTGCTAGCCTGTGCTTTTTGACTCCGCCGCCGGCTCGTCGTGGCAGCCTCGTGCTCTGCATCGCTTTACTCATAAGTCTGTCACAGGCCATGGTAAACGCGCAGGTTGATCAAGATCCACAAGCAGCCGCCAGTGCGCCGGACGCCGTTGAAACGGAGACCGAAAATGCCGTCAAGGCAGCCTGCCAACGCGGCCTCGACTGGCTCGTCGCAACGCAGCACAGCAACGGCTCATGGGGATCAGAAGCGTTTCGTGGCAGCGTCGCCATCACAGCAACGGCCACGCAGGCACTGGTGAGTGCAGGCAATACGCCCGTCTCTGGCACCCGCGCGTTAGCCGTGCGCAAGGGTCTTGGCTACTTAATGGCCTCGACTGGAGCAGATGGTTTGATCGCGGGCAACGAACAGGCGGCCCACGGCCCGATGTATGGCCATGCCTTTGCATCGCTGGTGCTGGCCGAACTCTATGGTGAAACGGCCGACGATTTGTCGTTGGCGAAGATTCTCGACCGCTCCCGAGCCTTGATCGAATCGACGCAAAACGATGAAGGGGGTTGGCGCTACGATCCGTACAAACGCGAGGCCGATGGATCGGTGACAGCCAGCGTGCTAGTAGCGCTGAGAGGTTTGCGCAATAGCGGCTTTAAAGTTTCGGAGCCGACAGTCAAGCGGGCAATCGACTATCTCCAGAGGTTACAAAATACCGACGGTGGTTTTCGCTATCAGTCCGCTGCCGGCCCGAGCGCCGCGCCGCGGACAGCGGCCACGCTCTTTGCCCTCGAGGTTGCAGGTGTGCGAGAAGGCGACGCACTCGACCGGGGCTTTGCCTGGCTGGCGGCCCATCCAGTGCAACTCGGCGGGGCCAAGCGGATTGAAGCTAGCGACGGCTATACGCTCTACGGACTCTCCTTGACGGCGGCCGCACTCTGGCAACGAGGCACGGGTTGGCAGGAGTGGTACAGCCAGACAGTGCCTCAAGTCCTTGGGCTGCAACATGCAGATGGATTTTGGGCCGATCCCTCGTCTGCTGAATACGGCACAGCCGCTGCGCTCTCTGTGCTGCAGATGCCAAACAATCTGACACCTCTTTTTCAGCGGGAGACGCAGCCGCAATGACCCGCCCCAGTTCCTTTTTTGTCACGGTACTCTGGCTGCCCAGCCGATGGCTCCTGACTGCGATCCTGCTGGCTGCACCAACCGGTTATACAACGCTCTTGGCGCAAGACGAGCCGCGCGGTGCATTGGAACTCGCCAGCACCTCGCACGCTGCCACGCTGGTTGAGGCGATTACCCTCGATCGGGCGCGGTTTAGGCTGGCCGATGGCACGGCGATTGAACTACCGACTCGCGACATTGTGGGCTGGGGCAGGCTGCCGCCGTGGCCGCAAGGGCCGATGGTGCTCGTGGCTGGTGGGGGTGTGATCGCCGGTAGGCTGGAGCGATACGATGCCGAGGTGGCCGTCGTCCGCAGCCAAGCATGGGGCCTGATAGAAATACCCGCGAGTTGTCTTGTCGGTTTTCGGGCAAGCATGGCTCACGGGCCTGTCTGCGACGAATTGTTAGAGCAGACCAGTGACGCTCAAAAAGCCCCCGACGGGCCGCAGCCAGAACGGCTGTTTCGACTGGAACTCAAAAACGGCGATCGTCTTTTGGCAAAGGCGATAGCCATTGCCAATCAGGTGCTGGAGTTGAATCCTGGCCAAAGCCCGCCCGCCGCCACATCAATCGCGGGCTCAGACGCCATGATTTTTAGCGACGGCGAGCGTGTCGGTATTCCGCTTGAGAGGGTGCAGTCGATTGATTTTCTAGCCGCCCCAAGAATAATCCAACAACGGCCGTTGACGCTTTGGATGGCCTTGGCCGACGGGTCGCGATTGAATGTCCAGAGCATTAGCTCTGTTGGCGCGTCAGACGCCGCATCGGTTCAAGCAGAGAGTGTCATCTTGGTTGGCGAGGCTTTCGTCACGCGACTCAAAGCGACTGGCAACCGCAACCAGATTGTGGCGATCGCCGTTGATGGCGGCTGTGCACGATGGCTCTCCACGCTCGCACCAGCCTCGTTTGTCCAGACCCCGGCCATCGGTTCGGCATGGCCTCTGGCCGTGGGGTGCACGCTCGATCGGGGCTGGCTTGTGGCTCGCGGCCGGACGGCCTTTGCGGGTTTGGGCATCCACGCGCCGGCCAGGCTGGCATATCGGCTTGAAAATCCAGTCGATCGCTTTGAATCGCTGGTTGCCATCGATGATCTGGCAGGGCAGGGGGGCAGCGTTCGAGTGCGGGTGCTGGCCGGTCGCGGCGGCGATCCGCTGCGGGAGGTGTTTGTCTCTGGCGTGATCCGGGGCGGCGAGCAACCGCTGGCCCTTACCATTCCGCTCGATCAGGCGACGGCCCTAGAACTTCTGATCGAGACAGCCGACGGCGGAGAAATTCTTGACCGCACGCTCTGGCTGGATCCTCGCCTCATTGGTCGCTAGCGAATCTGACGCTTTGAACGGCCGCAGATTTCACGCGCCATATTTTCCAAATCGCAAGCCGTGAGCCATGGCCATCAGCATGAGGTGCTTGGCTGGAAACATGCCAAGCCCGCCACGCAGGCAGTCGCGTTCGGAAAACTTTTCTAAACCGTCTGGCCGACAGGTGTTGGCAGACAAGAGCGTTGGAACAGGGTGCCAACTGTGGTTTTTGAGTTTGCTCGGAGTGCTGTGATCGCCGGTCACAATCAGCACATCGGGCCGCAGTTTTTCAATGCGTGGAATGGCTCGATCGAGTTCTTCGATGCGGGCCACCTTCTCGGTAAAGAGCCCGTCTTCGCCGGTGGAGTCGGTGTATTTAAAGTGCAGAAAGAAAAAGTCGAAATCATTCCAGCACCTGGCCAGTTCGTCGATCTGTTCGTCTAACGTGTGCGCGTTACCGACGAGCGTCATGCCAGCCAGTCGGGCCAGTCCCTTATACATCGGATAGACAGCAACGGCTGCAGCTCGCAGCGAATAGAGCTCTTGATAACTGGGCAACTGGGGCTTGGCAGCAAAGCCCCGCAGCACCATCCCGTTCGCCTTTGTTTCATTCGCCAAAAGGGCCCCTGCCTGTCGGATAAAGTCGTTGGCCACCCTAGCGGTGCGTTCGGCAGCGGGGACAAGGCCCACTGCTGCCAGTGGCGCCACGCCGATCGCCTGTGGATCGGTGTCGGCAACAGCTCCGCAGAGCCCCGGGCCACGGAAGACGACAACAAATCGATGCTCCTTGACAGGCTTGACGAATGTCTCGACGCCGTCGATGCGGATGCCTTGCAAACGATCGACGACCTGAAAACTTTCTTCCGATGGAATCCGGCCAGCGCGACGGTCGGTGATCAGACCGGCCGCATCGAGCGTGCAGAAGTTGCCGCGCACAGCCACGTCATCGGGGCCCAGTTCAAAACCGATGCCGGTGGCTTCCAGCGCCCCGCGACCGATTTTGAATTCCAGTGGGTCGTAGCCAAACAGGCCGAGATGCCCCGGCCCTGAGCCAGGCGTAATACCCGGGAGCACGGGGATGCTCGATCCGCAAGTGCCCAGCGATGCCAGACGGTCCAGGTTTGGCGTCGCTGCGGTTTCCAGTTCGGTGCGGCCGCCGAGTTGCATCGGTAATCCACCGAGGCCATCAGCCACAAGCAGGACTATTTTTGTGTCGGCCTTCTCGGCTAGTTCTCGCACCAGTTCATGCTGATTCATAGCCTAAAACTCCTGAGCAGGGTCATCTGGGGGTTTGATTGCGCCGGGATCGGGTCCGGCAAAACGAATTCGATAGGGACAGCCGGCACGAGTCAACCAGAATCGATCGCCTTCGCTGCTAGCCGAGGCTTTGTCGCTGCCGTTACAGTTGTTGTGGTTCGGATCAGATCTTAAGAGGAACTGTCGGCAAGAGCCACCGCCTGGCAGTAGAAAAAAGAGTACGACCGTCGCGAGTCTGTTTGAGTCTCTGTCAATGTGTAGGAGTTTTTGTGAGCGTCGTTCGCCCCATACCGCCGACAGATCCGATTGGCTACGATTGCTCTGCCGCTATTTCCTGCGGTGCAATATCAATCCAACGTCTGGCGGCGATTTCCGGGAAACTTGAGCAGGCTCGCCGCGAGACGCTTGAGGATCTTGATCGCTGGAGAGCAGGGGGTAGGCGGCCCGAGGGAGTGCTCGACCCAGCCTTTATCGATCTGCCCGATCGGCTCTTAGCCGATTATGGCAGCACTCGACCCACGAGCGAACTGTTTGCTATCCTGACAACGGCGCGGCGGATTCGCTTGGCGGTCGATCGCGTTATCATGCTCGGAGTTGGCGGCGCATCCCTTGGTTCGCGAGCCCTCTTTGCAGCCTGTTGCCACCCGTTTCACAACGACCTTTCCCGCGGCGAACGGGGGGGCCGGCCGCGACTCTCCTTTGAAGGGTTCGCGATCGACAACGACCGAGCGCAGGGACTGCTTGACATTGTCGCACCGCACGCAAGCACTCTGGCGATCGAGTCGGGCGGTGATTTACTCGATCGGTGGGCGATTGTGCTTGCCAGCAAAGGTGGTTGTGCCGTGGAAATGGCGGTTGCCACCCGACTCTTTCTGCAATCGCTCTTGGCGAGCGTCGGCGGAGACCGCCAGCGACTGGCTGAGTTAGTCGTGCCGATCAGCGGAGCAACAGGGCGACTGGCTGACCTTGCCCGCGCGATTGGCTGCCCAGATATTTTTCAGATACCAGACGGCGTGGGCGAATATTTTTCTGTGTTCACAGCCGTAGGTATCTTGCCGTCAGCGATTGTGGGCATCGACGTTGTTCGATTGCTAGAAGGCGCAGCGGCGATGAACCGCCGATTTCGTGAGGCGCCTGTGCCAGAAAATCCAGTGCTGCAGTATGTCGGCGTGAGTCATTTGGCCGAAGTTGAATGGGGAGCCACAACTCGCCTGCTGGCCTGCTGGAGCAATCGCTTGGAGTCCGTTGGACAGTGGTATGCCCACCTGCTCAAAGAGAGCCTTGGTCACGTGAGCGGCAAAGTGCCACTGACCTTTGTCGCCACCGGCGATTTCGACTTGCAGGGCCAACTGCAGCCCGCAGGCCGCCGCGACAAAATGATCACTCATCTTATCGTTGGCGAACCTCGCCGCGATCGGCTTTTCATCCCTTCGCTGGGCGGGATCATAGACAACGCCGACCAACTGGACGACTTCGTTGGGAGAACATGGCCCGAGATGTTGGCTACTCAAGCCGCTGACTCGCGCGAGGCTTTGACGCTCGACAACCGGCCCACGGCCGACATCCTGCTGCCCAGAGTCGACGAGCATGCCATTGGTCAACTGCTGCAAATGCTTATGCTAGCGACAGTTGTCGAGGGTCGATTGATAGGCGTTCATCCCTACCGGTAGCCTGCACTGGTCAGCGACTGGCCGGAAAAAGTTAAATCCCAGAGATACTCTCGGCCAAGAATTTAAAAACCAATCGTGTGTACAAAGGGCTTTCAATGACCGTGCAACTCAGATGGACAGGCCACGCCACATGGTTTGTTGACACCGGACTGGGTGTGCTCCTCATCGACCCTTTTTTTGATAACTGCCCAACCGCAGCGATTCGTTCGGCAGATGTCGCCTGTGATGCGATCCTCATCACGCATGGCCACTTCGATCATGTCGCCGATCTGGTGGCCATTGCCACCCGCACAAACGTCCCGGTGTTTTGCAACTGGGAGATCGCTGATTGGCTGGGCCGCCAGGGAGTGACAACCGCGCGGCCGATGAATCTGGGCGGGCGAACGGCGATTCCCGGAGGCACCGCGAAAATGGAGATCGCTCACCATTCATCCAGCCTGCCCGATGGGAGTTACGGTGGCAATCCGGCCGGTTGGCTGCTCGATGTGAGCGGTCTACGAATTTATTTCGCTGGCGACACGGCACTTTTTTCTGACATGGAAAGAATCGGGCGGCCCGATAGCTCTGGCCGCAGACTCGATGTGGCGGTGCTGCCGATTGGCGATCTATTCACGATGGGGCCAGACGATTCGTTGGAAGCTATTGGCTTGCTCCAGCCGAGACTCGTCTTGCCAAGCCACTACAACACATGGCCACCAATCCAGCAGGATGCCCAGGCGTGGGCGGCGCGGGTGCAACAGTCAAACCTCGCCGAGCCTCGCGTCCTCGCTCCCGGAGAGACGATCACCATCGAGGCGCATTGACCGACTGTGTTGCTAGGATGGTCCTGGTAATTCAATGGGCTGTACGGGGGGCACGCGAACGGTGATGGCGTCGGCCACCACCCGTACTTCAAAGATATCGACTTTAAGCTTTGTGTTGTCGCACCATGCGCCGTCGCAGAGTCGAAATCGCCAGGCGTGCCACGGGCATGTCACCGTGCCATCGACCAGAGGACCGGAGCCAAGAGACGCGCCCATGTGCGGGCACAAGTCGTCGATTGCAGAGTAGGATGTGCCGTCAAAAAAAACGGCCACAAGGCGGTCGGACACACTGAATGTGCGGCCCTCGCCACTGGGAATGTCTCCCACCCGTGCCACCGAAGTGAACGGAATGTCGTCGCAATTCAATTCGTCGCTGGGCTCTCGGCTCATAGAGTCTTTGATGTACCATGAGCCAGATGGATCGCCAACTGATTGCCAAACAGACCGGACGCAAACGACTGCTGGTGTTCGATGTCGACGGCACGCTGACAAACAGCCAGCACGAAATCACGCCTGCCACCCGCCGGGCGGTTGCCCGAGTACAGGCTGGCGGGATTCGCGTCATGCTCGCCACGGGTCGGCGTTACCGCGATGTGCTGCCGGTGGCTCAATTGCTGGGCATCTCAGGCCCGCTCGTAACGGCTTCCGGCGCTTTGGTCAAAGAGCCAGCCGATCACCGCACGCTCTTTCAGGCAGGCTTTGCCCCGGGGGTGCTTTCAGCAACGATGAACGTCGTCGTGGCGGCTGGACTGGAGCCGATTCTCTACACCGACAGCTTTGAGAGCGGGTTTGATTTTTACTGCCGCACGCTTGAGGGAGCCGGTGGACTGGGCGAATACCTTTGTCTCAACCGCAGCATGGCCCGAGTCTTTCCGCTGCTGGATCAGAACCTTCCAGGCGGAGTCTTTGCCGGTTTTGTGATGGGTGCTCGGCCCCAGATGCTGGCTCTGGAAGCCGCCCTCGACGCCGCTTTCCCAGGTCAGCTTTCGCTGCACACCATTCGCAGCCCTCGTTACCGCGATTGGATGTGTGAAATTGCTCCTGCCGGCGTCACGAAGTGGTCGGGCGTGTTGCCCGTCGCAGCGGCGTGGGGTATTCAGCCGGCTGAAATTTGCGCAGTCGGCGACGACCTCAACGATCTGTCGATGATCCTCGGGGCGGGACTGGGCATTGCCATGGGCAACGCCCAGCCGGGCGTGCTGGCTATAGCCGATCAAATCGTAGCCACGCACGACGAGGATGGAATCGGTCAGATAGTCGACTTGCTGCTCGCCGAGACTCCCCATTCTGCGCCGTTTGGTGGCACGGTCGACTGACTCCCCGAATCGCCTGCCACTACGCGGGTTGAAGCAGATCGCGACTCCCTCTATACACCTTTGCGATACATCCTTGGCCGCTATCACTCCCGCCTGCCAAGCGGCGTGCCAAGGGATCGCCACTCGAGAAAGGGTGTTTCTGATGGATTTGAAACTCCACCGACCGCATGGCGTGTGCGCGGAGACGGGCCGGGCCTTTGCGCCAGCAGAACTTTTTTACTCGGCACTCGTGCGATCAGAAGGCAAGCTTAATCGCATCGACTGCTGTGCAGAAGCATGGCGGGGAGAGGCCCCGCACATGCTTGCGTGGTGGAGGTCTCTCTACCCCGCTGCCGCGGCTGTCGGCTCGACGCTTGCCCCACCTGACGTGCTGCTGGATGTTTTGGAGAATCTGGCAGATCGGCCGGCGGAGGCCCCGATTCGCTACCTCTTAGCGCTTGAGTTACTGCGTCGCAAGGTGCTTCGCATGGTTGAAAAATCTGGCAGACCAGACGCGTGCTCCGACGCAGCGACGAGTCATTTTGTAGATCGAGAAGACTCTCGATCTCCCAGAGAAGAACAGTCAGTTGTGCGCGAGGAATTGCTACTGTCCTGTAAGAAACGCGATAGTGACTATCGAGTGCTCGTGGTGCATCCACACATTCTCCGCGGTGAGGGGATTGAAGAGCAATTCTCTGCGTTGCTCTGGTCGGGAGCTGCGGCATGAATCACTTTTCACGAACGACCAAGGCCGTGCACGGCCATGTCCCATCGCGGGCTGTGGCTTTGGCGATCGTAGTGGTCGCCATGGCCTCGAGCGGCGCAGCCTGCCCGCAGGTGCTCCGCGGCTATCAGGTGGGCGCGATGCCATTGCCTCGTGCGTTGCTCCCACAGGCCACGCTTGAACAGATCATTGCGACCGTTCACGACAACACTCAAAGGGTCCGCAGCTACATGGCACCACAGGCCGTGCTTGTTGTGCCAGGCGTGCCGCGACTCTCAGCCCAGGTGGCCTGCGAGCCACCGCGGCGGTTTCGGCTGCGGGCACAGACATCCGTCACCGGTAGTGAACTCGACATTGGCAGCAACGACGATCTTTTTTGGCTGTGGATTCGTCGTCATCAGCCACCGGTCATGCTGTTTTGTCGGCACGATCAGTATGCGCAGTCGGCCGCACGAAGGCTGCTGCCGATCCGTGCTGAATGGATGCCGGAGCTTTTGGGTCTCGTCAACTTTCGGCCGGAAGATCGGCACGAGGGGCCGTTTCTTTTGCCCGATGGCCGGTTGGAAATAAGAAGTCACATCACTACTTCCGAGGGCGAATTGCTCAAGTCAACATTGCTCGATGCCACCACGGGGCTCGTCGTCGAGCAGCATCTTTTTACCGCAGCCGCGGAACGCTTAGCGAGCTGTCGCACCTCAAAGCATCGCGTCGATCCTCAGTCGGGCGCTGCGTTGCCGCGGCATATAGAGGTTTCGTGGCCGGCCTCCGGCATTGAGTTTCAACTGGAATTAGCGGCGATCACGACCAACGCATCGGTTGCCGATCCGGGACAGCTCTGGCAAATGCCCGCCTACGAAGGCTACGCCCCAGTTGACCTAGCGGATCCTTCTGTTGTGATCGCTCCAGCACCGCCACGCTGAGCCAGCAGCAGAAATGGCCTGCCAATTTAATTTACTCGCCGCCAGCCGACGAACTTCTCGGGTAATCCGACGGCCTTCGTCAACGGCTAGATCATTGAGGCCACTAAGAGGCCACTATTTTTTTACGGGCCAGTGAAATGGCGGGGCCGATCTCGCCCAGTGGCATACCTGTGGCCCGACTGATTTCCCCATAACTTTTACGTTGGTTTTGATACATCCACAAAAGCGTCGCCTGCGACGAAGTGAGCCCTTGCTCGATCAGCTTTTGGCACTCCCGGCCCTCGGCATCATCAGCTATCAGGGCCCGCGCATCCACATCATTTGGATCATTGCCATAACGGAGTTTTTCAGTCTGGGCCAATGACCCTTCAGGTGGTCTGACTGGGTAACTGGACTCCACGGTCCGCACCATCCATCGCACAGCCACTCTGCGGGCGATCACGGTGAGGTACGTCGGCAGGCTTGACCGCAAGGCAAACGAACGCACCGAATGGGCATCGTTACGGAGCAGCTCCAGAATGGTTTCAGCGACGATGGTATAGCGGTCGTCCGGTGACAACGAAACCTGCCGTTGTTGGCTGGTGCGATCGACAACATGAAACATCAATCCGGCAAACCGCGCCACGAATTCGTCCCACGCCCCGGGGGTCGAGGCCAAGCAGGCTTGGAGCAACAGGCAATCTTGCGGCGCTAAGATCGCAGCGGCATCAACCGCGGGCGGCAGTGGGGCGGGGGAGTTGGAAGCGTTCACAAGCGCATCTCAAGTGGGATTTTTACGAAATGCCTTACTATCCGAAAGCGATTTAAAACAGCTGCCAAAAATCGAATAAGTGCCGTTTGCAAGCAGCATGAGGCCGGCCAAAGAGCACCCCATGTCCCAAAAATCATAGGTTTGGCGAGGGGGCGGCAACAACTCCAATTGGAACGGACTGAAGAAAGCGGCGGTCAGAAGCCGATTTCTCATTTGTTGACAGGTTGTCGCGATCCCCCTAGGATTCCGCGCTAGGAGATGCTGGTCACTAGAATCGGCCTGCTCGTCGCGAAAATTTGTTTAGTCTTAGGCTATTGTCCTCAAGTTCAAGGAGTTTGAAAGCATGACTCATGTTGTCGCTGAGCCCTGTTTTGGTTGTAAGTACACAGACTGTGTAGTCGTTTGTCCCGTGGAATGCTTTTACGAGGGGGATCAGATGATTTACATCCATCCCGACGAGTGCATTGACTGCGAGGCATGCGTGCCGGAATGTCCCGTAGAAGCCATTTTTCACGAAGACAATCTGCCGGCCGAATGGAAAGAATTCACCCAACTCAACGCCGAAATGTCGACGCAATTACCGGTCATCACGGAAAAAAAAGACCCGCTTTGCTAGGCTTCTCGATGATAGTGATGGAGTGCCGTACCGCTGGAGCAACTCAGCTGTAAAAGCTCGTTTGCTGGTAAAACTTCGGTTGCTCATCGCAGATCGACGAGCCAGTAGGCGGTGTCAACAAAGCTTTTCCAGCTTTGGTATTTCGGATTGGCGAGTTTATTGGAAAGTAGCGGGCTTCGCTTCGGCTTCACAGGCAGGCGAATCATCTGCATGCGAGCCTCCTGCGGAGTGCGGCCGCCCTTGCGAACATTGCAGGCCACGCAGGCACAGACGATATTCTCCCAACTGGTATTGCCGCCGCGGCTCCGCGGAACAACATGATCGAGTGACAGTTCGCTGGTTGCAAAGTGCTTGCCGCAGTATTGGCAGAGATTGCCGTCTCGGGCAAAGACATTCCGCCGGTTAAACCGTAAGCCTTGCCGAGGCCCTTGGTCGCACGACAGCAAGCGAATCACCCGCGGGGCTTGGAGCTGGTAACCCACTGCCTGAACCCAATCTTGATCGGGAGTGCGGAATTCGCCTCGCAGGGCAGAAAGCTCTCGCCATGAATCGAGCGAGTAGGCAGCAAATTGCCCCTCTTCAATGTGAACAACTTCGGCCAACTGGCAAAAAAGCAGCGTAATCGCCCGGCGAACATTGGTGATATGAACGGCAACAAAAAAACGATTCAGCACCAGCACGCTCAGGGCGAGCGATCCTGGGAGAGGCACAGACCCACATGCAAGACCAGACGACATCGGAATTTTTTCCCATCGGACTTTTTGAGGAATGGATTCTCGACCTGTTGGATCAGTCTAATCAGTCGGCTTCAATCGTGCCAAATCCCCTTCTCCAGCCATTGTCACCAACACCCCAATTTCCGACTAAAAAAACTTTTCAAAGTCTCTCTCGACAAGGCTTGCCTTTGACGGATGGAGCGGTCACACTGAGAGCGGGCGATTGAGGTCATAAGGCTCTCATGGTGTTGTCCCGAGAACGAGTTGCCGGCGGTGTCGGCAGGCCTTTTTGCGGAGAAAAACGATGCTGCATTATTCATGTGATTTGTGTAAGCGACCGATTGATTCACATTCTGAAAGCCGCCACGTAGTGAAGATCGAAGTATTTCCTGCGGTTGAAGAAGTATCGCCCAATGAGTGCTGTGACGCCGACTGCTCGGCAGAGGACAGCGACCACCTCGGGGAGATGCAGGACTTGCTGCAACGACTCGATGACGGAGATGATATTTCCTTTGTTGATGACGGCACTCGCTCGCTGCGTTTTGACCTGTGCGAGGCATGCAGACAGCGGTTTGTAAAAAATCCTCTAGGTTCGAAATCAAGTAAGCAACTCGACTTTAGCAACAACTGATAGGAATCCCTTGACAGCCAATTCAATCTGCAACAGTGTCAGCCCAAAACCCGCTGTATCGACCAAGGGCGAGAGTCATCTTTCGATTGCCACGATTCCCGGAGATGGAACGGGGCCCGAAGTCACCGCCGAGGCTCTTAAAGTGCTTGACGCGGTCGCGAAGATCGACGGCATTTCTTTTCATGTTGAAACGCTTGACTGGGGCGGCGATCGCTATCTCAGGACAGGCGAGATCATTCCCGCCGGCGGCCTTGATCTGCTGCGGTCCAAAGATGCCATCTTCTTGGGAGCAATCGGTCATCCAGAGGTTGCTCCGGGAGTCTTGGAAAAAGGATTGCTTCTTGAACTAAGATTCAAACTCGACCAATACATCAACCTCCGTCCGGTCAAATTGCTACCGGGTGTGGAAACGCCACTGGCTGGCCGCGGCCCAGCTGACATTGATTTTGTGATCGTGCGGGAAAATACCGAAGACCTCTACTGTGGCGTGGGTGGCTTTCTCAAGAAGGACACCCCGGATGAAGTTGCGGTACAACAAGCGATCTACACTCGCAAGGGTTGCGAGCGGTGCGTTCGCTGGGCGTTTGAATACACTCGCAAGCGAAACAGCCCTCGAAAAACCCTCACTCTTGTCGCCAAGACGAATGTCTTGACATTTGGTCACGATCTCTGGTGGCGGACATTTCAGGATGTTGCCAAGGAATACCCAGATGTCAAAACAGACTACAACCATGTCGACGCCTGCTGTATGTGGATGGTGAAAAATCCAGACGCTTACGATGTGATTGTGACGACCAACATGTTTGGCGACATCATCACCGACTTAGGAGGCATTCTTCAGGGCGGCATGGGTGTTGCCGCCGGTGCAAATCTCAATCCCGATCAGGGCGGCGTTAGTATGTTTGAGCCGATGGGGGGCAGCGCACCCAAATACACAGGGTTGAATCAGATCAATCCGATTGCGGCGATCAACGCCATGGCGATGCTCCTGGAGCACACCGGCCATGCACAATCAGGGGCACGCATCGACCGCGCGGTGGCTCATGTCACAGGCACGGCGATGAAAAGCCAGGCCGCGGGCAAGATGGGGCACGGCACACGGGAAGTCGGCGATT
Source organism: Planctomycetota bacterium (assembly GCA_003670865.1). Lineage (GTDB taxonomy): Bacteria > Planctomycetota > Planctomycetia > Pirellulales > UBA1268 > BAIKAL-G1-2R. Next base: position 14,958 of record QWQJ01000152.1, read on the forward strand.
TAGTTCTGGCGGCCATTAACGCTGAACAGGCGCGGTTGCAAAAAGTCTGAGCAACAGCCGATTTAATCCAGCCGAATGCGGCGGCCCTCAGTCTGGCTACGAGCCGCGGCCTGCACGATCTGCAAGGCTCGCAGCGTGTCTTCCAACCCGCTGACATTTCGCAACAAGCTTGTCACCTTACGATGAAATTGCACCAGCATGTGCTCCCCCACGGGGCGTTCGCTCTCCAGCGATTCCTGATGGCGGCCGGCTGTATCAAACCAGACGAGGCTTGTGGGCAAGTCGATAAACGCAATGCCTTTTTCGCAGGCCACCTGCAAAGCGGCTGGCGGCCGAAACCCCGCCGCCTCTTCCCAGCAGCGAGGCATATAGTAGCCGCAACTGATCTGGGCAAGGGCTCCGTTGCCGAGAGGAGCGTTGTGCGTAAAGTCGAGGCTCATCATCGTGTAGTCATCGATCTCGTCAGTCGGAGTCTCTGCATGCCGCACAGCGATGACGCTGGTTGGCTCGACGCCGGCGACATAGCGACACCAGTCGACTAGTTCCATGAGATCGCGAGCTTCGCTGGCACGGTCGCGCGATGGCGCGTTGGCAGACTTGCCCGAGAGAGCCACACGACGGTGGCAAAAGAGCATTTTTGGCGTGCCGAGTTGCGTGGCAATCAACTCCTTGAGCCGGACGGTGGCCGGGGCATGCCGCCGTGGCAGTTCGGCCATAAAGGCGATGCCTGATTCCTCGACGCGTCGTCGCAGCAGGTGGGCGTCATCTGAATCAAATGGCAGCGAGCTAGCCGAATAGACCGCCTTGCCACAATCACAGGCAGCGAAGATCGGCGCCGTGCCATACCACTGGTCGGAGAGATAGAGGATTGCATCGATATCGTCCCGGGCGGCAAGCGCTCGAAAGCCGTCAACGGGAGCAGCGCCAATTTCGGCCGCCGCCCGCTGCGCTAAATGCGCCACTTGCTCGCAAATGCCACGCACTTCGAAGCGATCGGCCAAGGCTCGTAGCGCTGGCAGATACCGCGATTCCCACTGGGGGCCGAGCCCGACGATACCCACTCGCAGTTTCATGGCGTCACTCCCTGTCGAGCAATTGTCTGGGAGACAGCATCTTCAGTTGGCACCGCCGTAGTAATCGTTGCCGATTCCGGACCCGTAGCGTTCTTGTCAGCGGCGGCCACTGCGGCGGCCCACTCAAAGGCCAACGCCTTGTCTGAGATGTCTTTGCGGCACCATGCTCCCCGCCAGCGAATCTCCTTGACAGCGGCATAGGCCTGCAATTTTGCCTTGGCAAGCGTTGCTCCGAACGCTGTCACAGCCAGCACGCGACCGCCATCGTTGACGATCACTTTTCCTGCATCGAGATCTGCCATTCGCGTGGCCGAGTGAAAAACTTCGACGCCCTCGATGCCGGCTGCAGCATCAAGGCCTCGGATCGGCTGCCCCCTTTCAATGGTGTCTGGGTAGCCCTCCGATGCCATCACAACCGTCAGGCTTGCCCCCTGTCGCCACGAGGGTGGGTCGAGAGTTTCAAGGCGACGATCGACAGCAGCGTCGAGGAGTTCCAGCAGGCTTGATTCAAGTCCAATCAGCAGAGCCTCGCACTCAGGGTCACCAAAACGGACGTTGAATTCCAGCACTTTCGGCCCTTGAGCGGTGAGCATCAAGCCCGCGTACAGCACTCCCTGAAACGGCACCTTCGCCCGTCGCATCGCATGCACTGTTGGTACGAGAATACGGGATTCAATCTCGGACAGCAGTTCGGAGTTGACGAAGGGCGTTGGGCAGTAGGCACCCATGCCGCCGGTGTTAGGCCCTTGATCTTGATCATACGCGGCCTTGTGGTCCTGCAGCGGCGGCAGCGTGATGATCGTGCGGCCGTCGGTGATCGCCATCACGCTCACCTCCACGCCATCGAGGCGTTCCTCAATCAGAATGCCCTTGGCGGCAGCGGTAAACTGCGGATCGCTGTCGAGCGCATCCAGAGCAGCGAGGGCTTGCTCGCGGTTGCTGCAAACAAAGACTCCCTTGCCGGCGGCCAAGCCATCAGCCTTGACGACGATGGGCATTTCCTCTCGCGAGGTCACATACTCGCGAGCTCTGGCAACAGAGCGAAACTCCTCAAACATGGCTGTCGGCACATCCCCGCGATGCAAAATCTTTTTACAGAACAGCTTGCTTCCTTCCAGCTGCGCAGCTTTTGCAGTGGGGCCGAAGATGCGCAGGCCCGCGAGCATGAAGGCATCGACAATGCCTGCCACGAGGGGGGCTTCAGGGCCGACAACAGTCAGGTCGACAGCCCGCTTTTGCGCTAGTGACACTAGCGCCGCAATATCACCAATCCCCACCGGTACATTTTCAGCAATTCTAGCCATGCCGGCATTGCCAGGGGCCACAAGCACCTCGGCTCCATCTCGTACGAGCTTCCAGGCGATTGCATGTTCGCGGCCGCCGGAGCCGATGACGAGAACGCGACGAGATTGTGGCATGTGTTGAATGATCCTTCAGGCGATTCATGAACGTGATGTGAGCGAAAGAGGATTGTGGCTGTTGCACCGGGCCCTGTTCAAGCGGCCATGGGCTGAATGGTGGTGGCAGCTCATATTTTCATTTTGAATAGGACTGAATTGTATCGACCGCCGTCCTTGAGCGGCGTCTGCCCGATTCGTCGGGCGTCGATTATCACCAAGCTGGGGAACGACACATTGAGCGGGCATCTGTCATTTGCGGACGGGCGTCCCTCAATCGTAACGCTAAGGGAGTGGCCCCAAAGGGTCTACGCGTCGAATTGGCTTCGGAAGTCCTGAAGTGGTCTCATTTGTCGCTTGCGCCACAAGAAGTCTGGCGATCTTATGCGGTTGAATCTGTTGGCGATTTCTATCTTGGCGGTCGCCTGCAGCGCGGATGATTGGTGCGACATGGCGATGTTCGCTAAGGTGAAGCTCGCCTCGTTAAAAACCTTTTTGGAGTTACCCGGCGGAGCCCCTTCGCATGCAAACGCAGGGTCTACGTTCTCGATATCAAGTACCTTCTCAAAGTCATCGCTGCGGTAAAAAACAATGCGTAAGCCCCGGGAAGTATCCAGAGCTGAGGGACATCCTTGATCGGCAGCCCTTTGTCATTGGGATCAATCGGGATTAGCTTAACGCGGCCTATCGGCCGCAACCAAAGAGGGAAGGTCACTGCGGTGTGACGTATTTCCCGCTCGCCACGCTGGGCTGATTAAAAAACGGCGATCTCACTGGATGATGGTTGGACTTCACTCTAACCACAACCAGGAGAGCGTTGTGGATTCGTTCATCGAGAAATTCGGGGGCTCGATCTCCTCCACATTGGAGTGCTTCGACCGCGTGATTTTCAAGGGCCACCTTCCGTTCCAGAACGAGGCCCGGCTCAACGGCTTCGTGGACCACGTGCTGAAGATCCG
>QWQJ01000163.1 GCA_003670865.1 Planctomycetota bacterium
CCCTCCACCGGCAAGCCACGCGCAGAACCCTTCTGGGTGATGGTCGCGGCCACTGTCCTGAGCACCCGGCGACCGGCCAAACTCAGTTCCAAACACAACCAATGTCTCGTCTAGCAAACCGCGTCGTTTTAAGTCCTTAAGTAAACCGGCTATCGGCTTATCAATCTGAGCTGCGAGATCGGTGTGGTTTTGCTTGATGCCAGAGTGCGCATCCCACGCTCCGCCACCGCCGCCACCATGAAATATTTGAATAAAGCGTACACCACGCTCGGCCATCCGGCGCGCTGCAAGACACATTTGACCAAAATCACGGGTATGCGGTTGGTCCATTCCATACAGTGCTTTTGTTTCAGCTGTTTCTTTCTCAAGGGCAAGCGTTTCGGGTATGGATGTTTGCATTTGAAAGGCAAGTTCATACGCTTTGATGCGTGCGCGTAAGTCTTTATCGCCGGGGTAATCAACACCTGCAAGGCGATTTAATCGGCCGAGCAGGCTAAAATTTTCTCGTTGTTCCTCACTCGTCATATTGTCAGCAGGTGACAAGTAGGGCAAGGGATGCTTGGGATCACTCGATAAACGAACGCCGCTATAGTCAGGCCCAAGGTAGCTCGCCCCGTGCGTCCACGCCCCCCCGCAACAATCCCCAGTCGGCGTTCCTAAAACCACAAACTCCGGTAAGTTTTCATTTAATGTCCCTAGACCGTACGTCGCCCAGCTGCCAAGGGTCGGGTGCGCCCCTTCACGTACGTGGCGGCCTGTTTGAAACGTCAGCTGTGCTCCGTGGTCATTGTCCACTGTCCATAGACTGCGTACCACAGCTAGGTCATCAGCACAGCTACCCACTTCCTTAAACCAATCCCCGACCTCTAAACCACATTTCCCATAGCGCTGGAAGCCTGTTTGGAGGGGCATGATGACTTTTCGATTTCCATGTGCTGGATTTCCAGCCTGAATTTTTGCTCCCACTCTCTTCGGGTCTAAAACATCTTTGTAGGGCGTTTCATCTATCGATTTACCTGCATATCGATTGAGCTCAGGTTTTATATCAAAACTTTCTATGTGTGAAAGCCCCCCACAAAGAAAAATCCAAATAACGGTCTTGGCTCGCGGTTTGATACCCGACTTACCCCGTTCAATTTGCAACTTCCAATCCTTTTGACTCGGAGGTAACCCCGATTTCGCCGTGGCATCCCGGGCAAGCATCGCACTCAATGCAACCCCAGTAAAGCCCATCCCAGTATCGGTAAGGAAGGAACGTCGTGTAACCCCTTGGCAACCACTCGGCTCTACCGACCTTCTGTTTATCTTTTGCGTCATACTTTTATTCTCATAGCCTTCACTAAACTACCTACAGCACCCTTAGGCGTGTCACATCGACCTGTGCAAAGGGCGGCAACAGCGCAACTGAATTTTTACTGAATAGTCACAAATGCGTGATGATTGAGCAGCACGACGACGAGATTTTCCATGCGCCGCTTAAACACCCCACCTGACGTGCCTTGTTCTGACGGAGCTTTATCTGGCGCTTGTGATAAAAACTGCAAACACTCTTTCATCTCAGTCCCTGTTGGCTCACGGGTCAGAACCGTCAGAAATGCGTTTCGCACCGCAGTTAGCGCAAATGAAGGGTTCGGTAAGTCCGCCACAATCGACTGTGCGAGGCGGCGTGCCTCACGTAGCGCAAGCTGTGAATTGGCAAGTGCAAGCGCCTGTTGAGGCAGAATACTTTGTTTACGCTCGTAGCACTCAGTCACACTTGGCCCGTCAAAAACCTTCAAGAACTCGGCTTCTTTTTCAGGTGCGCTACGAAGATACACGCTGCGGCGCAGACTGACAAGACCTTGCGTATGGTCAATTTCAGGTCCGCCCATGGTCGTGTCAAGCTGGCCCGACACCGCAAGGATAGCATCCCGGACGCCTTCAGCTTCTAGCCGATGCGGAGCAAAGCGCCAGTAACTTATATTATCTGGGTCACGTTCAAGCAGTTTCAGCGTTGGACGAGAGTCGCGTTGATATGCTGCCGAGTGCATTATGATGCGATGGATATGTTTGATGTTCCAACCACTGGTCATGAGTTCTGCAGCAAGCCAATCCACCAACTTCCCATGCTCTACGGCTTGAGAATTATGCCCAAAATCCGCTACGCTCGGGACCAATGCGGTGCCAAAGTGGCGCATCCAAATTTGATTCACGATAACACGTGCTGTGAGTGGATTTTTCGTGTCTGTGAGCCAAGTCGCAAAAGCGGTTCTTTTACCCGTAGACGTGGATGGAAACGTGCGTACGCGTGGAACATAGGCGCTATCGACGGGAAGTTCAGCACGTGCTTGTGCCGTGACTAACTCCTGATGAGCCGTATCTACTGCGGCCTTCTTTGCCGCGCGATCTGCATCCGTTGCATTTTGGAGATAGATTTGACTATCCGTCCATTTTTGACGGGCTTCTGCCACAGCAAGTGCGCGCTGCAACCGAACAACTTGCTTCGCGGCGACTCCCCATTCCGTTCCCGTTTTACCCTGTGCGATTTCAATCCCTTCAACGGTGCGTAGGGCTTCAAAGACTTGACACCGATATTCGGCAACGATGACATCTACTGTCGCTTTTGCTACATTGCTGCCGACCAATCCTTTTGCTGTACGCGCTGCTTCAAGCGCCTTTGCAAGGGACGTTCGCGTTTCCTCCACCACAAAAGGGGTTACTTCAGGATAGATTCCAGCTGCTGGTAAACGTACAGCTGCAACCTGGAAGGCCCCACCAAGAAATGCAGGTATTCCTGGCGTATACGCATAGGACGTGTCGGGATTACGGTCGTCCCCGCGCGGGAACAGGTAGGTTTTGGCATTGATATCCGCATCATAAACGCGCACTAGGGCTGTTTTAGAACTATCTGGCTCGCCGGGAACGCGTTCCGTACGAACATTGTAATTTTCAAAGATGGCTCGAAATTGATAGTACTCGCCCTGTGAAATAGGATCATACATATGAGAATGGCATTTGGCGCAGTGGATTGTGAGTCCTAAAAATGCCTTTGACGTATGGTTTACCGTGTCTTCCATCCACGTTTCGCGGCTGAGTAGTTTGTAGTTACGTGCTAGGAAACCCGTTGCCCGCAGTGCGCCTTGGTCTGTGGGTGCGACTTCGTCCGCCGCCAGCATGAGCATTAGCAAACGGTCGTACCCAACATTGGCATTGAGAGACTCGATAATCCAGTCACGCCAGCGCCAAATATGGGGCTGAGAATCACGAATTTGGTTCCCATCGTTCCAACCAGCCCAGTCGGAATAGCGCCAAATATCCATAAAATGCCGACCCCAGCGTTCACCATAACTCGGTTTTGCAAGTAATCGGTTGACGAGACGATCCCGAGAATCTGGTGCTTTATCCGAAAGAAATAGCTCTCTTTCTTTAACTGTTGGGGGTAATCCAGTCAGGTCCATCGTCGCACGGCGTAAAAACATTTCATTGGATGAAACCCCAACGGGCACAATGCTTCGCGCATCCTGATACGCGCCTAAGATACTGTCAATCGCGGATTCGGTGCTACGTTTGCGTATAAAAGCAGGGCGTGTGACAGGTTTGAAAGGTCTAAACGCATAATCCGCCAAGCGATAGGCTAGTAAGAGTTGTTTTATTGCACCATCGGATTGCTGAGTTTGGGTCGGTGTACTCGTTTTTTCACCAGGGTTGGTACCAGTAAGGAGCTCAAGTTCATTACTGACACCGTCCCCGTCCGTATCTTCACGGGCAATGTTTGCAAGGCGTTTTTCGATCTCTAGTTTTGGCCAGTTCGCCAAGCGTAAGCCAAATGCATTGTGAGGAATATCGCTTAAGCGTGTGGGTAAACTAATACCTGGATCTAGCACGTGGCAGGTTTTACAGGATGCAGAGCTTTTCGCGAGCAGACGACCGTAGCGGTCTATCATTCCAGCCTTATGAGCTGGGTTTGCCACAGCTGGCATCAGCATCGCGAAAAAGGACGCCAAAGATATGATTCCTCGCAGAGAAGTACTCAGTTTTTGCATCATTGCAAACCTCCACCCGCCCGAACCAATGGACTATAGTGCATGATAACAGGTACGAGTAACTCTAGGCTTCCACGCAATGGTGGTAACGCAATATAGAGTTACCTTTTGCGCTGAGACTGTGCTGGGCTGCCACCAGGGTCCCGACATTTTATCCCCACGACAGTCGTTGACATAGACACACGGCTAGAAGCCATACGGAGCCGAAGACAAGCTTCCTGATGCCATCAAAGTTCGTACAAAAGCAGTGTTTCTAAAAACAGAATATTGCCCGGCCACAGCGTGCATGCTTAGTGCCGTTGCTATCGAACAGTCGGTATTGACTACAAGGTAAACAAAGTCGTATGACCTTCACGCTCCATCAGGCAACGGCTGAGCCTACCTAAACGCATGATTCGAATCTATCACCGTTCTGGCTAGTGATTACCAGCCTGTCTGACGCCTACAAGGTGGTTTAGATTCGCTTGCAGATGTTCTGGCAGATTCGGCTATCAGAGTAAATCCATCCGTGGCACAGCGTAGAAAAACCTGCGTTCAGGCAATAGGTGATCATCACGAATATCTGTGTATCGATCAATATACAGCGCACGAGAATATGGCCTGCGTGGATTTACCCTTCTCTATGGGCGCTGCACAGCATGACGTGTGTAGAATATCAAATAGTAGACGCAACGCAAGGTAGACGGGGTATTGTGAAGAAAGGAGAGTCCTGTAATGTATGTTGTCACGGGTGGTGCTGGGTTTATAGGGAGTGCATTTATTTGGCATCTAAACCAACTAGGGATTACGGACATCCTAGTTGTCGATCATCTGTCACGTTCAGAAAAGTGGAAAAACCTGGTACCACTCAAATTCCGTGATTACCTAGACCGAGGTGCGTTTGCCGAAAAAATACGCGGTCGATCTCTGGGTTGTATTGACGCTATTGTGCATCTGGGTGCGTGCTCAGCGACAACGGAACGTGATGCCGACTATCTTATGGACAACAATGCAAAGTGGACGGTTGAGCTTGCACAGTGGGCTGCAGCATCCGAGGTGCGCTTTGTTTATGCCAGTAGTGCGGCAACGTATGGAGACGGTGCTTTAGGCTTTGATGATACGGTTGATTTAGGCTTACTTCGTCCGTTAAATATGTATGGCTACTCGAAACAACTCTCTGATATTCGCCTTAGAGAACAAGGAATTCTTGAGCAGGTTGCAGGTGTAAAGTTCTTTAATGTGTACGGACCTAATGAATATCATAAGGGATCAATGGCTTCTGTTGTCATGCATTCGCACAGCACAGTACACAAAGAGAACGGGATTTCCCTCTTCAAG
>QWQJ01000125.1 GCA_003670865.1 Planctomycetota bacterium
AGCGAGCCAGTCTGCCACTGGCTGGCTTTGGCGCGGTGGCGCGCGGACTACTCGAGGAGTTGCAGCGTGGACTTTTCGAAAAAGCCGCCGCATTCCGCGACACCCATTCGGTGCGACTGGAGAGTAGGGCTGAAGTCGTAGCCTTCTTCGGTCAGTCGGAAGAGCAGGGGATTCAAGGGGGCTTTGCCCACGTGCATGTGGCCGAAGACCCGGCTGTGGCAGCGTTCCTCGATCCGCTTAAAGTAACCGTTCGCTGCATACCACTGGCGGGCGACGACGAACCCGGCACATGCATCGTGACCGGCCAACCCACCAGGCGAAGAAGCGTTTTGGCTCGGTCGTATTAGCGAATCAGGGGTCCGGAGGCTATTCGTCGGGACGGCTTTTGCTCAGCCGCACTGTAGAGGCCGCTAGTCGTTTCGATTCAAAGCTCCCCAGCCTGTCATTCACAGATGTCGAAGCGTGTGTACACTCATGTGAGCGGGAAGAGTCATTTCAATTTTTGAAGATAACTGATGCTACTTTTTTGTCGTTTTCCTTTTTTTCTGTGGAGAACCCTTATGCTTTTCATCGCGCGAGTGGGACTGTCGACTGTCATGGTGTTGTTGGCTTGTGGTGCGGCGATTGATGCCGCGCCATTCGAACAAAGCCATGTGGCGGCCGATGCCAAGTGGATGATGCATTTTGATATGGATACTGCGAGAGAATCGACGGTGGTGCAGCGAGCCTATGCCATGGCCGTAAAGATGCACCCGCAGGCAGAAAAAATGCTGGGAATGGTCTCGGGCATGTTGGGAATGGATCCTCGCAAGGATCTTCATGATGCCACCGTCTACGGCCTCGATACCGACAAACAAAACGCTATCATCATTGTGCACGCCAATGCCAATCGCGAATTCCTTACCACGATGGTGGAACGCGCTGTCGACCATGCAAAAACGAGTTACGGATCGTATGAACTTCATAGCTGGACCCACAAGGGTTGGAATCGCGACTATTCCGGGCCGGCGGTGGGAGCCTTTTTCAAGGACAACATCATTGTCTTTGCTCGCACGCAAGCCGCTGTCAAAGCGGCCCTTGATGTCCTCGATGGATCGGCCAAAAGCATCAAGGATTCTGATTCGATGCTGGCGGGCCGGATTCGCCCGGGTTCGATTTTGATTGGACGGGCTTCGGTCGTCGATCCCAAGACTCGCTGCCCAGTGCTGAAGGAAGGCAGTTCTTTTCGAGTTGCCCTCGGAGAGAACAATGAAACCATATTTTATCGCGCGACTCTGCAGATGAAAACTGCAACTGCCGCTGAACAAGTCAAAGACGTCGTCAAGGGCTTTACATCTTTGGCCTCACTCAAGTACGGCGACGATCAGACGGCCATCGGGCTTGTTAAGGCGATTGCCGTTAAAACCGATGCAAAGACATGTTCGATCCGCTGGGACGCTGCCGCTGCCGATGTTTGGCAGGTGATGGAAACAGCGGCCACGAAGTGGGAACAGAGGCGGAAGGAGTGGAGCAATCGGGGACGCATGAATGGCGCGAAAAAAGGAGGTGGCTGCAAATCCTGTGGGAAGGACGGTTGTCAAGAGTGTTCAGGCGATAAAAAATGCCCCCTCGACACTGAACATTTGGGTGGAAAGAATGCCGAGCGACCCCTTGGCGATGACGAGTTTTAGCCGGCTCTCTTTGAGAACTGTTGGCCATTGATCGCGGAATGAGCCAGAAACACAGCGTCGGCCAACGCGTCTTGGCCAGAGACTGTCGAGCAACCTGCCGACGCCCTGCTGACCACTTGGCTACACTTGAAGGTGCCCAGCCCGCCTGCCGTTTGTTGCCTGTTGCCAAAACGCGTCATACGGTTTGAGGCTTTAGAAACACAATGACACTCCGCACACCAAGGGCCTGGACCGTCGCTGCTTTTGCGATTCTTGTGGGAGCGATCCTCGGCAGTGGTACGGCCATGCTGGAATCACTCGCACGGCCTTTTCGGATCGGCGACTTCGCTCCAGGCGCTATTGGCGTAAAGGATGGGCCTCTGCCAGTAGTTGATGCATCCGAAATTATGCATGACTTTGGGAGTGTTGGTGTCGGCGCAACAGGCTTTCACGAATTTGTCGTTGGGAACTCCGGAAGAGCGGCTCTGGTGCTCACTCGTGGGGCTACGAGTTGCACATGCACGGTGAGCGACTTTGAAGCGAGCGAAGGAGGTTCACCAGGACGCACCAAAACAGTCGAACCCGGAAGCTCAACAAAGATCAAGGTGCAGTGGCGAGGAAAGGGCGACGGCGGCCCCTTTCGGCAGCAAGCTACGATTCTGACCAACGATCCAAGGCGACCAGAGATTGCTTTTATGGTGGAGGGAATCGTCGTGCCGACATGGAAGGCATTCCCGCAGTCGGTTGTGCTCTCAAAACTCTCAACAGGCGCGAGCACCGAGGCTACTGTAAAACTCTTCACCTTTGGTGCGGAGCCTCCGGTAGTCACCGCAACCTCCCTCCAGGATGCCCAAGCCTCCCATTTTTTTTCAGTCTTCAGTTCACCGCTGGAGCCTGCCGATATTCGCTCTGAACCGGGCGCAACAGGCGGGATTCTGCTCACGCTTAAAGTCCAACCGGGCCTACCCATCGGCCCGATCAAACAGGTGATTCAAATCGTGCTTCGAATTCCTGAGGAAGTGACCATAGACCTGCCTCTTGAAGGAAGTGTCAGCGGTGATCTTGCACTGGCGGGTTCGGCATGGGATTCCTCTCGGCAGGTTCTAGCGTTGGGAACAGTGTCCAGTCGTGTGGGACTCAGCACCCAACTCTTTTTGACGGCCAAGGGGCCGCACCGAGAGGCTGTTCATCCGATTGTTCGAGAGGTGGTGCCACCGTCACTTGAAATCCTCATCGGAGAAGCCAAACCGGTCGGGAGCGGCTCCGTTATCCGCATTCCGTTAACGATCACCATTCCACCCGGTTCTTCATCGGTCAATCATCTTGGTTCACCGCAAGCACCCGCCGGACGCATTGTGCTTGAAACAGGCCTCCCCGAATCTCCCACCCTGACGATTTTAATCTGCGTCGCTATCGGACCCTGACACCAGAATTGGCTCGTTCACCACTGACTATGAACCACCGACTTCTCACCCCTGCTCGTGTCGCTCGCATCGCGACTATTCTTCTTGCTGGCTTGATGGGGAGCAATCTCCGAGCTTTAGCTGCCGCCGAACCCAAAGCGATCGTGCCTAGTCGTGGAGGCAATGCCAGTGACGAATTGGTAGAAACATTTCGCCAGCGGAATGGCAGCATCTTTGAGGGCTGGCAAAAGCCCCAAGCATTGATCGTTCTGACCGGTGAATTAGACGGTTATATTGAGCCCTGTGGCTGTACGGGCAAAGAAAATCAAAAGGGTGGTTTGAGCCGTCGCAAAAATTTTTTGCAGGCCGTGCAAGCCGCTGGCTGGCCCATTGTGGCGGTCGATCTGGGGGGACAAGTGCGCCGCTTCGGCCGCCAGTCGGAAGTCAAATTTCAATCCATTGCCGACGGACTCCGCAGCATGGAATACAGCGCTATTGGTTTCGGTTCAGGTGATTTACGGCTTCCAGCTGAAGAACTTGTGGCTGCGGTAGCAGCCGTTGGCGATAAGCCGACGCCTTTTGTGAGTGCAAACGTCGGCCTGCTGGGACTCGATGCAAAAATCACACCCAGGCTACGAATTGTGGAAGTCGGGGGCTTGCGGATTGGCATCACCAGCGTGCTTGCAGATCAAGAAGCGGCGCAGATTCGGAACGATGCTGTTGAAGTCATCCCCGCATTGAAGGCTCTTGCGAGCGTGGCGGCAGCACTCACAAAAGAAAACTGCGACCACCAGATCCTGCTTTGTTTTGGCTCACCTGAAGAAGCCAAGGCGATCTCTCTTGCCTACCCTCAGTTTGATATCGTAGCCACTGCGGGGGGTGCCGATGAACCTCCGGCACAGCTTGGCACGCTCCCTAAGGCCCATCTTGTAGAACTCGGACACAAGGGAATGTTTGCTGTGGCCATTGGATTTTTTGCTGATTCCGCGACTGTCATGCGATCACAGAGAGTACCGCTAGATGCTCGTTGGGGTGAATCGCCCGATATGATTGCGCTGTTAGGCAACTACCAAAGTCAACTTGAATCGCTGGGGCTGACTGGGCTGGGCCTTGTGCCACTGCGTCACCCCAGCGGCCGTCGCTTTGCCGGCAGCGCGGCTTGTGCTGACTGTCACAAGCAAGCGTTTGACATCTGGAAGGAGACACCGCACGCCAGCGCTTTGACAACCCTTGAGGAACAGGTTCCTCGTCGGGATGGCGATCCTGAGTGCCTTTCTTGCCATGTCGTTGGCTGGGCTCCGCAGAGATTCGAACCTTTTGAAGGTGGCTTTGCTGGCACATTAATCACGCCCCACCTAGCCCACCAGGGCTGCGAAAATTGCCACGGGCCCGCTGCTTCGCACGCGGCGGTGGAACGTGGAGATGTGCGTGCCAGCGTGATTGAGAGAGACCGTCTGAGAAATGAATTGGTGCTGTCGATCGACACTCCGGCTGGAAAGTTGAAGGCCACCAATAACTGTCTTGAATGCCATGATCTCGACAACAGTCCTGCATTCGATTTTGACACCTACTGGCCACAAGTCGAACACTCCGAGAACTCGCCGGCCGACCCGCCAACCGGATCGTAAGCACGATCCCCATTCCTTATCCGAAGCCTTCTCTTACGCTCCTCGGTCCCATTCATGAGCGCCCCAGCATAAAATTACATTGAATTGACTGGATCTCTCATCCAGAATCCAATTGTGCCAGCGCCTCGTCAGGGATATTGAAGTTTGCTGAGACGCTCTGCACGTCGTCGTGGTCGTCGAGTCGCTCCACAAGCGCAAGAACTTTGCGTGCCATCTCCACATCATCCACATCAACTGTGGATGTCGGAATCCTCACGATTTCATTGGAGTCAACCGCCAGACCAGCATTCTGAATGGCAACAATCACTCCGGTCATCACCTGCGGCTCGCAAATAACTTCCCAGCGATCGCCCCCTAGCGACACATCCTCAGCCCCGGCCTCAACTGTCAGTTCCAGCAAACGATCTTCGCTGCAAGCCGCCTGCAACACACGCACCATTCCCTTGCGTTGAAAAAGATAGGCAACGCATCCGGTGGCCCCGAGTTTTCCATCACAGACCTCAAAGATTTTGCGAATCTCTGGGGCAGTACGATTTTTGTTGTCGGTGAGAATCTCACAGAGCACCGCCACGCCTCCAACGGCATAGCCCTCGTAGAGAGATTCATCAAGATTACCTCCTTTGAGTTCACCAATCCCCGTCTTAAT
>QWQJ01000123.1 GCA_003670865.1 Planctomycetota bacterium
CTGCAACACTAAGTCGGGAAAGGTTGTGCCAGCAGAAAAATCGTCAGCCCACCACGTGACCGATCGCGATGCCGCAATCGTGCCTGCCGCCCCGCCCTCGCAGGTTGGCATGCTCTAGAAAACTGGTAGGTCTTCTGACTCCCAAGCTCAACCGGCTGGCGCCTTCTCATGAATCAAGCCGCAAAAGCCGCTTAATCCACAATGGCTTTGTGTCAGCCGGCCTTTTCCTCTTCACCACGCAGACGCTTTTTTGCGTCTGCTTGGGTCTTCGGAGTCGCTTGGATACAGCGGCGGGGCCGTCCCGGAATCACACCGGAGTTCCCTGTTTGCGTGTCGAGAGTAATAGCTCGCGACAGGCCACCAGATTCATAAGCGAACTCTAACGATTGCTCGGCCTCTGTCAAGTGGCAACGCTTCGCCCGTTACAGGCCGCAGGCTCTTCCAAATGCACCGGCCGTGCTGGAAAGCTGTGTCGGTCGCGCAAACAAACCCGTCACACTGTGACTATTATCCGTCGCAAGAGCATACAGAATACGCAGCCGAAACGCGCGGCATTTCTTACCCAACACGCATCGTAACTCATGGAATTAAAAATACTTGGGACTCGCTCAAGCTTCGAGAAGTCTTAGGACGATAGCCACCTTTGTCCCCCGGGGCATCACTGTGCCCGTCGGGCAACCAGGGGGCGACAGTAACCTGAAATACTTCGAGTCACGGAAAGGCTCGACAGGCCTGTCGCAGAATAAACGTTAGTGGATCACAACCACGGGGTGACAAACCCCGCGCATGGGACGAAAACTCTCGCGTGATTCACAAGCAAAGGAGATGTGGCTCGATGAAGCGTATGTTGTTCCTCGGTGCGCTGGTTCTCGGCGTTACCGTTTGTAGTCAGTCTTTCGGTTTTGAGATCCTCGATCGGATGCTCGGCGGCCATAAGAGCTGCACGTCGTGCTGTGAGCCTGATTGTTCAGCCGGCGACGGTTGCTGCGAGCCGGCTTGTGATGCTGGTAAGGGTTGCGAGCCAGCGTGCGATGCTGGCAATGGCGACGGATGCTGTGAGCCTGCTTGCGATGCCGGTAACGGCTGCTGCGAGCCGACCTGCGGTGCCAAGGCGTGTGGCAAGAAGCGTTGCAAAAAGCATGATCTGTTTGGCGGGCTGAAGGGCCTGTTCGATCATTGCAAGAGCAAGCATAAATCTTGCTGCGAGCCAGCTTGCGATGCTGGTAACGGTTGCTGCGAGCCAGCGTGCGATGCCGGCAACGGCGACGGCTGCTGCGAACCAGCGTGCGATGCTGGCAACGGCTGCTGCGGTACCAAGGCCTGCGGCAAGAAGCGTTGCGGCACGCCGATCTTGGACATGCTCCGTGCATGCCACAAGGCGAAGAAAGCTCGCACCAGCTGCTGCAATAGCTGCTGCGACAGTGACGAACCCGATTGCTCAGCCGGCAACGGCTGCTGCGAGCCGGCTTGCGGTGCTGTAGAAGCCGCTCCAGTCGAGGCACCTGCTGCCCCGACTCCGGATGCTTCTGCTTCACGGAATGCTCCGGGCCGCGTGATCGTGGCGAGCCGGACGGTGGCTGTTAAGTAGTTCTCAAAAATAAGTCGAACGGATAAACCGTTGCCCGACTTCAGTCAGTGAGCTCTGCCCGGGACAACCGTCCCGGGCAGAGTTTTTTATGCGCTTTCTCAAACGCACGAGGGCTTTCGTGTCGCGGGCGTGCGGAGCGATAACGCCGCCTATCTGCCAACCTGCGGTCGCTCCAGTTGACGTTCGCACCAGTGAGAAAAAATGGCCAGCGGCCAACTCATGGCTAAATAAAGAATCGCCGTTACGCACGCCAACTCCAGAATGCGTCCCGTCGAAAGAGCCAGCACGCTGTACCGCTTGGTCAATTCGATCACGGTGATCACCGAGCAGACGCTCGTGTCTTTGAACATCGCAATGAAGTCGCTTGTCACCGGCGGCATCACGATCCGCACCGCCTGCGGCACAAGCACATGCCTGAGCGCTTGCCAGGTGGTCATGCCCAGCGAGCGGGCCGCATCCAACTGACCAGGCGGCACAGCTTTCAACCCGGCTCGATAGATCTCCGACTCATAGGCCGAGTAGTTGAGCGCTAGCCCTACAATCGCTGCCACCAGAGCCGGCAATGACAGGCCAATTTTTGGCAGTAAGAAAAAGATCGCATAAAGCTGCAACATGAGTGGCGTGCCCCGCAGCAGTTCAACATAGGCAGTCAGGAGCGGCCGCAGGCTCGGCGGTCCGTAGAGGCGGCCGATAGCCACACCCAAGCCGATCAGAACAGCTAGTGGAAAAGATACGCAGGAGAGCAACAGCGTCATGCCCGCTGATTCCACCAACAGTGGCAGCGTTTCCCACACCAAGTCTCCAAAACTGTGCGACTTGGCAGGCACAATTTCGCTTGCGTCTCGCAGCATCAGCATCTGCTGTCGACCGCCCAGATCCCAATGGTTGTACAGTTTTTCTAATCGCCCATCAGCAATGATTCGACCGATTGCCCCATCAAGAGCGGCTGATAATTCTGGCGTGTCAAACGCTGTGAGAATCGTATAGAGCCCGCCGGCAAACGGCCTATCAACGGCACGCAGATGAGTGAAGCGGTCGGCGTAAAAACTAAAGATGCAGTCGTCCATGACGGTGGCATCCAGCACGCCGCTGCTGACCTGCTCCAGCGAATCAATCGTGCCGTCGTAGCCAATCACATCAACGGCCAGATCGGACCGCGACCTCATCACCATCTCGGCGGCCGATCCGCTCAGCACGCCCACCCGCCAGTGGCCGCCGGGACCGCTCGAGGCCAGCCGTTGAAAAGTGTCAAGTGGCCCGTCTCGCCGCGTGAGCAGTTGCAATGCATAAGCAAAGTAGGGCCGCGAGCAGCGGTAATCTCGCTGCCGCTGCGGCGTTAATTCAATGCCGTTGAGAATGCAGTCGGCCGACCGGCCCAGCAGCAATGGCAGACGATCCCACTGCCCCTGCTGAAATCGCGGCTTTACCCCCAGCTCCTCTGCGATCAAAGCCGCCAGATCGACTTCAAATCCCCTGAGAACGTGCGGGTCACTTGGATCGGGAAAGACATGCGGCCCACCCCCTTCTTGATCGGCTGCCCAGACAAGCTCTCCGCGCGTTACAACGGCGTCGAGATCGGCCGCTGCCCCACCCCGCACCATAACGCATAAAAGAACGCCGCTCAAAAAATATGCTATCCAGCCATGGGTGGCACCCCATGGGAGCCTGTGACTGCCTATCATAACGGTTCCCTGCGGAGTCGTCCCAGCCCGCCATCGGGTTCCAGCACCGCACGAGCGAGAGATTGCCAGTCGCGTTCTAACCGCTCGCCTCGCTGAATAAAGTCGTGGGCTTTTTCAGCCGCTGCGGCGAAGTCTGCTAGCAGCGGATCGACCAGCTTGGCATGGGGCAACTGTGAAATAAGCGTCCGAATGTCGCGATCGAGGCCCATTCGCACGCGGGCAAAAACAACCCATCGCAGCAGAAAGCCCCAAAGGACAAGCCAGACAAATGCCTCAAACAAAAAGCCCGCTCCATCGACCGGTCGGCCAAGCCACAGATGACCCACGAAAAAGTTCCAGCCTGCCCGCCCCAGCACAGCGACCAAGAGCCCAGAAAAAAGCAGCTCAAAAAACCCGCGAAAGATTCGACCATCAATCTGCCCCCGCCGCTCTGCCACAAGCCGCTGAATGCCGGCGGCCAGCCATGCACCGCTGCGTTCTAAGAGCGTGCCGACGGTCGCCTGCACCGCCAGCCCGTCAAGTCGCGCGCGGCCTACGAGCGGTTCACTCAAGCGGGCTCTGGCCGCCAAGCCAACGAGGATGCTGCGGGACTGTTCGACCTCCGATTCATCGAGGCCCAGTTCTGTGATCGCCTGCCACGCACCGTGGGTATTTGTCACAGGCACGACTGCCTGGCCAGCCAGCACTCGCGATAGGAGACTCCCACCCGCCGATCGCATGCGCGGCCAAAACGCTGCAATCGCTTTCAACGTATGGAGAAACATCGCAAAGGGTCCACCCTGCCAACCGTCTACAATCTCATCGGTGAGGATGTGTTGCCACGAAAACCGGCTCCTTCGCAGCCTGAGGGCAATCGCCCTCCCCACAAGCTCCTCCAGTCGCGATTGCTGCGTTTCTACGCCAGCAACAAGCGCTCTGACAGCCCCTGCGTAGGGTTCAATGTGTCCGCGCGACTCACGCAAAAACCAGCCCGCCAAATCGATCGCACCGGTGCGGCGCACGCGACGTGCCGCCCGACCCACCAGCTCCTTGTCGATGGCCGTTACCAACGCTTGGAATTCAGGCTCTTGCGTGACGCCGGCCACGGCTCTGCGAGCAGCTTCAAGTCCATCGACTCTGAAAATGTGCGGCACCATAAAGCCCTGCGATTCCAACTCCTTCTGCCAGTCGCCGCGAATGTCCGGGTCGCGGGAAGCATGCGTTTGCACAAACAGAAGCGGCCGGCCCGGAGCAAATGCAGCCACCTCACGAGCCACGAGCCACGACCGATATTTTTGGGCAGTAGCCACCAGCAACAGCACATCGCAGGCAGGCACGATCGCTTCCAAAAGATCCCGGTTGTGATTGGTGTCGCTGGGTCGCGAGGGATGAGCGTGAGGGATTGCAAGTGGTCGATCTGCCCCCTCAGACTCGGGTTGCGTGTCGGGGTCTGGGCAGTCGATAAGCACGATATTCGCTACGGCCGGAGAGCTGCTGCGCACAACGCGGGCCTGCATAGCGTCGACTGGAAAAAATGAAAGATCAAGATCCTGCGACACAACCACAACAGGATAAATCGTCGTCGGCCGGGCCACATCGCTGGCAGAGCTGACATCGCAGCCCGCTAACGCATTCACCAGCGTGCTCTTGCCGGTGCCAGTGCCACCGATCACTCCCACTACCAACACCCGCGAAAGCTCTCGCCGCGCCCGGTCGAGTCGCGGTTCAACGTCTACCCATTGCTCACAGACCCGTCTTGCCGGCGGCCACTGATCGGCCGAGCGGCTCCAGTGCTCAAGCGACTCAACCAATTCGTCGAAGCGGGCAAAGTCAGTCGGAAGACTGGCCGCAGCCTCTGGCGACGGTCCGCCACCGGAGGCCTCATCAGGAGGGTTTGTTGTCATCGCGAAAACTCCCGGATATTAAATAAGAGCCGCCGGGCCGCAGCCACTTCAGGTCTGGCGGCTGCGGTAGCCAGCCGGTCGATCTCGTCCAGACGATCGCCAAGCACGACACGGTGCAGGGTTTCTGCCAGCACGCGACTGCGTTCAGCCGACCAGCCAGCAAACAGCGTTTCGATGAGTGGCTTGAGTCCGGCAACCGTTAAACCTAGCGCTCCTTCGCCCGCCAGTGTGGCGGCGGTGCCAACGACAACATCGCCAACATGGTGGACGAGCGTGGACAGCCCGCCGGCCGTGGCTGCCGCTGCCGGCACTGCTGCGGCACCGGCCAACCCCAGCGCCACAGTGATGGCCGGTCGGGCAAAGGCGCCTACATTGAGGCCCGTTACAATCCAGCGCACGGTGTCTGGATTGTTGCTAGAAAAATGATCCAGTTCGCTGCGGACAAATGTCCGGTAATCTCGCGACACGATAGGCAGCGCCGCATGACGCCGCTCTAAGTCCGCATACCACGCCGTGCGATCTCCTTCCACGAGCACGCCTTGGAGCATCGTTGCCAGGCGTGGATTGCTGCGACTCGTGTCTTGGAGACGCTCAACAAAACTAGTCAGAGCCTGTTTGAGTGCCGCGAGTTCAAGAGCGGAAAAATCTTCGCGGCTCTTGGCCTCACTGCGGGTCAGACCTGTTTGACGGGCCACCCACATCACTCCCTTGCCGGCCACGCGGTAGACCTTGCTGACTGTCAAATCAAAGCCTGACCGTTTTGGCTCGAGCCACTGCCAGATTTCATTCCAGACCAGTTCACGAGGAGCGGATGGCAGATCGACTTTCACGCTCGCTCTATCGCCGAGCACACGACGAGCCTGCTGCCACTGCTGCGCGGTCGATTCAAAAGCATCCAGCCACGCCCCCGCCCCCTGATCAGGGTCAAGAACAACAGCCAAGGCTCCCTTCATCGCCTCGAGCTTAATGCGGTCAAAGTCGGGGCCTGCCAAGCGGGCCGCGAGATCTGCCACGCCCTCTGGGCAATCGCCTTCAATCACCAGTGACGACTTTGCATGAGCGTTTAGCTCGGGGAGGGCATGAAAAACAATCCGGCCGGCCGCTGCAGCCTCGGCCGAAAAGGGGACTGCATAGACCGCCGCCGGTTTGACGCCCGTCTCGGCCATGAATGTGGCCAGCCAGCCAGCGATTCGCTGGCGTTGCTGCGGCCAATCGATCATGTTGAAAACAACGATCACCGTTTTCTTGGCCGTAGCGGCGGCAGTAAAAAATTCTCGCACCGGAGCGTCATTGTATTTTTGCTGCGTGAGCACCGCCACGATCACATCGCAGGCATTGCGCACGAGCCTAGCGCGATGGCCGTTTTCACGAAGCGTGCCGTCAATGTCTGGCGTGTCGATTAAAACCAGTCGCGTTGGTTGCTGGCCGCTGGGATCCTCTCGCCAGATGAGTAGGTGGCTGCCTGCCTCAGCGGGCAAACTTTCGTCGCCATATCCATCAATGCCATCCTGCGGGCTTCTCCACGGCACAGTCACAAACTCTGGAAAGAGCTCTGACGGATTGATTTTGTCTGCCATTCCTCGCGGCAGACTGGCGACTGGAAAGCGAGTGCGGGCCGCTTCGGGCACCGAACAGCTGATCTGGCTGCCAATCAGCGCATTGGTGATCAGGCTTTTGCCCGTGTTGGTACCACCGCAAACGGCCGCCACCAAAAGAGCCTCGCCAGACACCTGGGGCGCGAGTTTATCGAACAGTTGCCCATACCACTCCGTTCGACGCGGATCAGGCACGCCCAGCGATTCTCCCAACGATTCAAGAGCCGTAATAAGCCTACAGAGTTCTTGAATGCTGCTGGCCGAAGCGGCAAGCGTCGCGGAAGCTTCGCGTTGTAAAAATTCCGGCGCCACGACAGATCTCGCTTTCTTTCCCTCTCGCCCGTCGGTTGTCGCTACTGGTGATCGCACTTCCATCGAATGCGTTGCCGTGAGACGGTTACCACTCTAGACTTGGACAGTCGATTCTTCATTCCCGCATTCGTATATGGTTCTTGGCACTAGTCTGTCTTCCCGCGATGCAGTGAGCAAATCTGCTCTTTTGAAAGTCTAAAAATCCTATGCTCCAACGCCGCCCTCTTTTCCCCGGTGTGATTGAAATGAACCATCAGGCTGGATGGCGCATCGGCTGCAATGTCTATCTGGTACACGACGACTCCGGGTGGGGCCTGATCGATGTTGGCTACTCCGAAACGATTGAAGAGATCATCGAAATGATCCGGCAGATGGATTTTCCGCTTTCGCAGTGCGAAGCCCTTGTCGCCACACATGCCGATGTCGACCACATTCAAGGCCTCGCCAAGGCCAAGTCGCTCTTAAAGGCGCCGACATTCTCTCATCCCAAAGCTGTCGATTCACTGGAAACGGGCGATCGCATCAAGACATTTGCCGAAATTGCCGCGCAGAATGTCCACATGGAAATGCCCCTCGTGAAGATTGACCACACTGTCGAGGACGGAGACTCGATCCAGATTGGCGGCCAGCGACTCGAGGTCTGGCACACGCCAGGCCACACTGACAGCCAGTTGGCTTTTCGTTTGGGCAATCTCCTGCTTTCCGGCGATAATATTTATCGCGACGGCGCTGTGGGGGCCATCGACGCGCATCACGGCAGCGATATTCCCTCGTTCATCAAGTCGTTAGATCGCATTGCGGCAAGCGATGTGGAGTGGTTGCTCCCGAGCCATGGTCCAATCTTTCGCAAGGACGAAAAGATGATTCGAAAAACAATCAGCCGCTTGGAGAGTTATTTAAAACTCGCTGACTTTGGCACCTGTGCCACTGAATGGCCGCTCATGGACGAGTGGGATCGCGAGTTGGCTGAAGGCCGCGTGCCCGCATAATCGAGCCGTCTGGAAGGGTCTTTGCCCAGTTTTTGACCCTGCCGGTTTTTCCGTAAAGACCGGTCATGCCGGTGGTCGATACTCTTTCCTAGAAGCTCGATTTTTAGGGGGGACTATTGCAATGACACGGCAACTCTTGTCCGCGAGGTCTTGGGCCGCACCAGCCCTGCTGGCTGGGGCGGTATTTTTCGCGGCGGCTCCAGCCAATGCCCAACCGCCGGCCGCTGGCCAACAGGCCTTCGGAGGCCAGTGGGGCTCTTCCTACAGCAGCCAAGACTGGAGTCGCTTCTACCACTATCCGTACATCTTTTATCCGCATAATTTTTATGCCGATGGCTACATGCAAAGTGCCAACGATCTCTACCACCGCTATCCTCAAGAAATGCGGGTTCCCGTCTATAACCGCTCGTGGCAAAACTTCTACCCCAAGGCCCGCCGCTACCATCAGGGCCACCACTTTAACCTCGATGTGTTCTAAT
Organism: Planctomycetota bacterium; assembly: GCA_003670865.1. GTDB lineage: Bacteria > Planctomycetota > Planctomycetia > Pirellulales > UBA1268 > BAIKAL-G1-2R. The sequence continues at coordinate 8,529 of QWQJ01000123.1, forward strand.
GGCCGGCAGATTCGCCGCCCATGAAAAATCCCTCGCCGCCCACGCAGCATCCAGCTTTTGAAAATGAGCAAGAGCGTGCGCGCTGGTGGCTTGACAACGTCTATCAGGGGGACGACGCCGTCCAACTCACTCCCCGGGCCGTGATCACAGGCATGATCATCGGCGGAGTGATGTCGATCTCAAATCTCTATGTCGGTCTCAAAACTGGCTGGGGACTGGGCGTCACGATCACAGCTTCGATCATTGCCTTTGCTGTTTTTAAGTTTCTCGAAGCAGTCGTGCCGGCCTACCGCAACCGTCCGTTTTCAATCCTCGAAAACTACACGATGAGCAGTGCGGCAAGCGCTGCTGGCTATATGTCGAGCGCTGGTCTTGTCTCCGCTCTACCGGCGCTTTTGATGACAACAGGCAGGCTGCTGGAGTGGTGGGAGATCATGCTCTGGCTGGGAGCGATCTCGATGCTGGGCGTTTTCATGGCAATCCCACTCAAGCGCCAGCTGATCAATATTGATCAACTTCCTTTTCCCTCCGGGATTGCCACTGCTGAAACCCTCAAGAGCATGCACACCGCCGGCGACGAGGCTGTCATCAAGGCACGATCCTTATTTTTTTCGGGTCTTCTGGGTGCGGCGGTAGCGATCTGGCGAGATCTTTTTGCGCAGATCAAGCCCTTGGCAGCCTACGCATTTCCAGCGGAGTTCCCCTTTTTTCCCACGCAGACTGGCCGCGATCTGCTTAGCAAATACACGATCGGTATCGAAGGCTCTTTGATCATGGTGGCTGCCGGCGCGATCATGGGACTTCGGGTGGCGACATCGATGCTGATCGGATCGGTAATCTGCTTTGGCATCATCGGACCGATTCTTGTCGAGCAGGGCATTGCCCAACCAGGCTATCGAGGGATTGTGTCGTGGGTGCTTTGGCCCTCAACAGCAATGCTCGTGGCCTCTGGGCTCCTGTCCTTTAGCTTGAAGTGGCGGACGGTGCTTCGCGCTTTTGGCGGACTCTCGGCCATCGTTGGCGGCGGTAGTCACAATGACACAGAGCCTCACGATCCGCTGGCGCACATCGAAGTGCCTGGCTCGTGGTTTATTAGCGGAACGCTGCTTTCGGGATTGGCCTGCGTCGTTCTGGGTCACTTTCTGTTTGGAATCAGTTGGTGGATGGGGATTGTTGGAGTTCTGCTGACATTTTTACTTTCAATTGTGGCGGCGCGCGCGACAGGTGAAACCGACATCACTCCCATCGGCGCCATGGGAAAGATTACGCAACTCGTCTATGGAGTTCTCGCGCCAACCAACATCACGACCAACTTGATGACCGCATCCATCACATCGGGGGCGGCTTCCCACGCCGCCGACCTGCTGACCGATCTCAAGAGCGGCTATCTCCTCGGTGGCAACCCACGCAAGCAAACGATATCGCAGTTCTTCGGCGTCATAGCCGGCACGCTGATTTCGGTGCCGGCATACCTCTTTGTCGTGCAACGCAATCCGGAAAACCTCGGCTCTGAGGCATTGCCAGCGCCCGCCGCAAAGGTCTGGGCCAGTGTTGCCCAACTGCTCGCAAAAGGGGTTGATGCCTTACCGGCCGGAGCCCAAGAGGCGATCGTCGTCGGTGCGTTTCTGGGCATCGTGTTAACGCTCCTGGAAGAATTCGCTCCCCCGAAATGGCGAGTCTGGATTCCGTCGACAACGGGACTGGGGATTGCCGGTGTTATCCCAGCCTTCAATTCGATTGCCATGTTTATGGGGGCCCTATGTGCCTGGACGATTGCCAGAGCCTCCCCTAAAGCTGGCGACACCTACACCGTACCTGTGTCGAGCGGTCTCATTGCCGGCGAGTCGCTGATGGGTGTAGGCATTATTTTGACGATCGAAATCCTCAAGCTGTGCGGCCTCTGGACGGGCTGATCAAAAACTTTTCTGCTCTTTGAGCCTGCTATTCATCCATCGCCTGCTTAAGATTTTTATCGATCGCAGCCAGCAGTTCTTGCGTGGTGAGGTAGGGCTGTTTGGGACCGATCAAGCTGGCGAGGTCTTTTGTCATCTTTCCCTGCTCGACCGTCTCGATGCAGACCCGTTCCAAGGTGTCAGCAAAACGCGTCACATCGGGTGTGCCATCGAGTCGTCCACGGTGGGCCAGGCCTCGCGTCCACGCAAAAATGGAGGCGATCGGATTGGTGGAGGTGGGCCTGCCCTGCTGGTGTTGGCGATAGTGCCGGGTGACTGTGCCGTGGGCCGCCTCGGCCTCAACGGTTTTGCCATCGGGCGTCATCAGCACGCTGGTCATCAGGCCTAGCGATCCAAAGCCCTGCGCCACGATATCGCTTTGAACATCGCCGTCATAATTTTTGCATGCCCAGACATAGCCCCCTTCCCACTTCAGGGCCGATGCCACCATGTCGTCGATCAAGCGGTGCTCGTAGGTGATCCCCTTGGCGGCGAAATCGGTGGCAAATTCAGCTGTGAAAATCTCTTGGAAAATGTCTTTGAATCGACCGTCATACACTTTGAGAATCGTATTTTTTGTCGAAAGATACACAGGGTAGCCACGGGCGAGTCCGTAGCGAAAACTGGCCCGGGCGAAGTCGCGAATCGAGTCATCGAGGTTGTACATCGCCATCGCAACGCCAGCGGATGGAAAGTCGAAGACCTTGAATTGCATCGGCTGCGAACCATCCGTCGGCGTAAATGTCAGCGTCAGCACGCCTGGGCCTGGAATCTTCACGTCGGTAGCGCGGTACTGATCCCCAAAGGCGTGACGGCCAACAACAATCGGCTTGGTCCAGCTAGGCACCAGACGGGGAATATTGCTGATGATGATCGGCTCGCGAAAAATCACCCCTCCCAATATGTTGCGAATCGTGCCGTTAGGGCTCTTCCACATTTTCTTGAGTTTGAATTCTTCGACGCGGGCCTCGTCGGGCGTGATCGTCGCGCACTTTACACCAACGCCACATTCCTTAATAGCATTGGCCGCATCAATAGTGACCTGATCGGCCGTGGCATCACGATTTTCAATCGAGAGATCGTAGGTGCGCAAATCAAGAGCCAGATAGGGCAGGATCAGTTGTTCCTTGATGAAATGCCAGATGATGCGAGTCATCTCATCGCCATCGAGATCGACCACGGACCCGACAACCTTGATTTTACGACTGGTGCTCACGAAAGCCTCTACGTGGGGGGAATCGGCATAAAAGGACCCACAGTTGTACCAAGCTCAGTGCTATGGCAAGAAGGCCTAGGCGCTGCCGCTGGATGGCACGCGCCTAGAGGGCTAAGGGTGCATCGATGTCGCCCTCGCGATCTCGAGCTGGTAAAATGACCCTATGATTAAGAATCCGCAGGAATACCGACGTCAATCTGAACTCGAGCGCTGGGCGGCCCTCCGACTGATGAGCGTCGAGGAGTCCATCGCACTGGGTGAGTCGCTCCTCACCTCGGACATCATGCGGTTGGCTGAATTCCCTGACGACGATCATCCCCGGAGCCTTGCGATTACGCTTCGGCTTAAGCCCAAAGCAGTCACCTGAGGCGTAAAGCATTGGCTCCTAGCGAATTTGATTCCTTCTGTCGGTTCGTATTCCAGTTCCTCGACAACTGTGGAACGCGGTACCTCGTCATCGGTGGCTTGGCGGTGATCGTTGTCGGTGAGCCTCGCACAACGGCAGACGCGGATGCACTCATCTTTGTATCACTTGCCGAAGCTGAGTCCTTGATTCAACAGGCTAACGAAGCCGGCTTCGATCTCCGCGAAGATATCGAACGAAAGCGACTCGCCGAGACAGGAACCGTCCGGTTTCGGAGAGGGGTGTTTCAGGTCGACCTTATCACGGCGTCGTTGCCCTTTGAGGAAACCGCCTATCATCGCGCTAGCTTCCACCAGCTCTTTGGCATCCGCCTCCCATTTCCAAGCCCTGAGGACCTGATACTGTTCAAGATCCTCGCCGGCCGCGACAAGGATATTCTCGACGCGATAGGAGTGGCCCGCCGCCATACCGATCGTATCGATGTGGCGTATCTTGAGCGAACGCTGCTGCCGCTCTGCGAACTCGCGGAAGAGATGTCATACTGGAATCGACTGCACGACGTGCTTGCTCGCGCGCGGGGAGACGTCGGACCAACCACCGGCTAGGCCTCTCGGAGGGTAAGGATGGTCCAATACCAACGGATTGTTACAAGCAACTATAAAGGGCACCCCTGGGGGGTTTGACTTGCCCCCGTGAATGCCCCAGTTTCTAAGTTAGGGTTTTACCCTCCAAAAGACAGGTCTGCCACGCCTCTGGGGCCGGGGGTCGGTATCCCAAGGAGCTGTGTGGCCGGATCGTGTTGTAGTGCTGCCGCCACCGCGGACGAGCGCCTTAGCCTTGAGCAGCGGGTCGAAGGCTTCCCTTTTCAGTAGCTCGTCTCGGAGCATAACAAAAGAAGCTCTCGACATACCCGTTCTCCCATGATGATCCCGTTGCGATGAACAACGTCTTCACACCAACTCGCCCCAGCCACTCACGGACGGACTTGGCCGTGAACTCTCCCAAGAGTCGCTGCGGATGTGCTCCAGCACACCTCTTTGAACGAACAGGTCGCTCAGTCGCTCCAAATACATGTCGGAATACCGACGTCTGTCTGAACTTGAGCGATGGCAGGCCCTCCGGCTGATGAGGGTCAAGGAGTCTATCGCGCTGGGCGAGTCGCTCCTCATTTCGGAGATCATGCGAAGACGCGGACGCCCTCATCTTTGTATCACTTGCCGAGGCTGAGTCCCTGATTCGATAGGCTACTGAAGCCGGCTTCGCTCTCTAAAGCAACTCGCGGAAACAGGAACCGTCCGGTTTCGGAGAGGGATGTTTCAGGTCGAGCCCCGCTCAGACTGTATGCTTGAGCGGTGACTATGAACCATGGCTTTGGCCACACTTATTGCTTTCGCCACACTTATCGCCTTCGCAAGGAATCGCCTGTGGTCAGATTCGCGTTGCAAGTTTGCAAAGCAGCCTGCGTGGTGGTAGCGATCGCACTCGCAACTCGGCTAGTCACCGCTGAATTTCCACGCCCGCACAACAGTGAGACCGACCTGTCACGCCCACGACTCGATCCGGTCACGGCCGCCAAAAGGTTTCGCGTGCCGGAGGGATTTTCTGTTGACGTCTTTGCCGCCGAGCCCGATGTGATGAACCCGATCGCCGTGGCCTGGGACACCCAAGGCCGACTCTGGGTCGCGGAAAACTATACCTACGCTGAGCGGACGAAACGATTCGAGGAATCGCTTTGCGATCGAGTGCTCATCTTTTCCGACCGCGACGGCGACGGTCATTTCGACGAGCGACGGGTTTTTATTGACAACGTGCAACGGCTCACAGGCATCGAGGTGGGACTGGGCGGCGTCTGGCTCATCTGCCCGCCGCGGTTGCTCTTCGTGCCGGATCACGACAGCGATGACCGCCCCGACGGCCCGCCCCAGACCGTGCTCGATGGCTTCACGGTGCCGCTAGAAAATCATCACAACTTTGCCAACGGCCTGCGGTTTGGTCCCGACGGGTGGCTGTATGGCCGCTGCGGTGCTTCGGCCCCCGGACTCATCCAGCGTCCCGACGATCCCACGGCGTATCAAGTGCCTATTCGCGGTGGCATCTGGCGTTACCACCCACACCGGAAAGAGTTTGAGGCGGTCTGCCACGGCACCACCAACCCCTGGGGCCACGACTGGGACCGGCATGGTGAAGGATTTTTTATCAACACCGTCAACGGCCACCTCTGGCAGATCATTCCAGGAGCCCACTACCGGCGGCCGCACACGCTCAGTGCCGGTCGGCTTGTGTATGAGCCGATAGAGATGCACGCAGACCACTGGCACTTTGATACAAGCAAGGATTGGACCGACTCACGCTCCGCTAGCGGCGAGCACGATCGCCGTGGCGGTGGCCATGCGCATGTCGGTATGACCATCTACGGTGGCCGACAATGGCCCGAGGAGTATCAGGGAAAACTCTTCACGCTCAATCAACACGGCCGCCGCATGAACGTCGAGCAACTCGATCGCCAAGGCAGCGGCTACGTTGGCCGTCACACGCCCGACATGCTCCATGCGGCCGATCCCTGGATGGTTGGCATCGAGGTCACCTACGGACCCGACGGCTCGGTCTATCTCATCGACTGGAGCGACACCGGAGAATGCCACGACCACACCGGAGTCGATCGTAACTCTGGCCGAATCTACCGCGTGAGCTATGGCCGGCCGGCCCCGCAGGCTCCGCCCAATCTTCAGGCGATGAGCGACGCGGAGCGAGTGAACCTGCTCGCAGACCCCAACGAATGGCTGGCCCGCGCGGCCCGTCGAGAGCTCTGCAATGCCGCCGCCCGCGGCAGCGACCAGACTCTCATCATCCAATCGCTGAGCGTCGCACTGAAAGGGACTGCTGCCCCTCTACTGCGACTGCGGTCACTGTGGACCCTCCATTCGCTCGACCGACTTTCTGCCGACGATGTAAAACCGCTGCTTCACGATCCTGATGAGCATGTCCGCACATGGGCGGTGCGGCTGTTGAGCGACCATCTGCCACTCGATCTGGCGACGGGCGTGCCGCGGGCCCTAGAAGCGTCGATCGACGGCGAACTACTGGCGGAGCTTTTGAGAGTGGCCCGCGAAGATCCCTCCGGACTAGTGCGTCTGGCGCTTGCCTCCACCTTGCAGCGATTGCCGGTGGCCCAACGACCGGGCTTGGCTGCTGCGCTCCTGTCGCACGACCAAGATGCAGGCGATCACAACATTCCAGCGATGATCTGGTACGGCCTGATTCCGCTGGCCGAGCACGATCCTGCGACGGTCGTAACGCTAGCCATAGAGGGCCGGATTCCGGCCGTCCGCGTTTGGGCAGCCCGGCGGGTGGCGGAACTGGCTGCCCAACAGCCCGGCCTACTGACAGCGCTGTTTAAACAGGCCACACCCCAACCTCGGGCCAGTCAGGCCGACCTTCTCGCCGGGGTCGTGGCCGGATTGGCCGGGCAACGCAAACTGCCGATGCCGGCAAGCTGGCCCGGCTTTCTAGCGGTGATCGAAAAGACACCAGACGCAGCGGCCCACCTGCAGGCGAATATGGCAGAACAATTGCGAACTATTGGTGTGGTGTTCGCCGACGGCCGGGCGATCGACGATGTCCGTCGGCTGGCATTTGATGGTAAGGCCGATCTTGCGCACCGCCGTCAGGCACTTGAATCCCTCATCGAATCACAGCCCGCCGATCTGCAAAATATCTGCCAGCGACTCTTAAAAGTGCGTCACTTAAACACCACCGCCATGGCGGGTCTCTCACGGTTGGACGATCCCGAGATCGGCCAGCGGCTGGCTGCCAGCTATGGCAATTTCTCGGCCTCTGAGCAGCCTCTGGTGGTGGAAACGCTCGCGTCTCGGCCGGTCTTCGCGGCTAGCCTGCTGGATCAGATGGCAGCCGGCACGATCCCGCGGGCCGACGTGACGGCCGCGCAGGCGCGGCAGATCCGTGGCTTCGATGTCCCGGTCCTGACCAGCCGTCTTGGCGAACTATGGGGCCAGCAACGCGACTCTCCGCACGACAATCAGGAGACGATCGACCGCCTCAAGCGGCTTCTGAGCCGCGACCGCCTCGCCGCTGCATCACCGGCCAAGGGACGGATCCTCTTTACGAAATCATGCTCCACCTGCCACCGGCTGTTTGGCGAAGGGGGCCAGATCGGCCCCGACTTGTCTGGCGCGAATCGCCAGAACCTTGATTACCTGCTCTTGAATATTGTTGACCCCAGCGCCGTTGTCACGAAAGACTTTCTGCTCACGCTATTGGCACTCGCTGACGGCCGCGTCGTGAGCGGAGTCGTAGTCGCAGAGAGCCAGTCGACATTGACAGTGCAGACTGCGCAGAACCGACAGACAATCCTGCTGGAAGACATCAAAAAACGCGCAGCCTCAAAAGTATCGCTGATGCCCGACGGCCTGCTACAGACCTTGAGCGACGACGAGATCGCCGCCCTCTTTCGCTACATGATGAGCGAGTCGCAGATCAATAGTGGCTCGGTGGTGAATCAGACAAACGATCCCCCATCCGTTCTTAACGGGCAGCTAGAAATTCCTCTGGCACCATGAATGCGATAGCAAAATCTCGGGCGATGTGGATGGTGGTTGCGCTACTTGTCCCGGTGGCTCTACTCAACTATCTCGATCGGCAAATGCTCGCCACGATGAAGACTTCTGTGATGGGCGACATCCTTGACATCGGGAATGATGCGAATTGGGGCAGGATGCTCGGTCAGTTCAAATGGGTTTATGCCTTTTTGAGCCCGGTTGGAGGATACATCGCAGACCGCTTCGGGCGGCGGATGACTATTTGCGGGAGCTTGCTGGCCTGGTCGCTGGTGACCTGGGCGACCGGGCATGTAACGACCTACGAAGGACTGCTGGTGACGCGATCGCTGATGGGAATCAGCGAGGCTTTTTATATCCCGGCCGCCCTTGCGCTGATTGCCGACTACCATCCGGCCCGCACTCGCTCAAGTGCCGTTGGGGTGCATCAAATGGCCATCTATCTGGGCGTCATCGTCGGCGGCTTTGGTGGTTTTGTGGCTGAGCACCCGCAGCTCGGCTGGCGTTTGGCCTTCAACGCCTGCGGGCTTATCGGCGTCATCTACTCGGTGCCACTTTTCCTGCTGCTGCGTGACAGGCGGGGGACCGATGGAAGCCGCGCTGCCGCCGGGGGCGTGCTAGAGTCCGTCAGAGAATTGCTGAGCAACGGGTCGTTCATCCTATTGGTTCTCTACTTTACGCTGCCGGCACTTGCCGGCTGGGTGGTGCGTGACTGGATGCCGGCCATTTTTCAGGATCAATTCCACCTCACGCAGGGCCGCGCCGGCGTTTGGGCAACTCTGCCCTGGCAACTTGCGGCGATTGTCGGCGCGGGAGTCGGTGGATGGCTCGCCGATCGCTGGATGGACCAAACCCAACGCGGGCGGATTTATGTCAGCGCGATCGGCATGGCGTTGATCATCCCCGGAATCTTTGGGGTTGGCAATGCCGGCACGCTCACGATGGCAATCGCATTGCTTAGTTTGTTCGGCATCGGTTGGGGCTTTTTTGACAGCAACAACATGCCTCTCCTTGCCCAAATCACGCGGCCTGGCTTACGCGCAACTGGCTATGGAATCATGAACCTTGTCAGCATCAGTTGTGGTGGGCTGGCAGACTGGGGGTTTGGAGTCCTGCGCGACCAGCGGGTGCCGCTCAACCGCATCTTTGGAATCTTCGCCGCCATAGCGCTAGTGTCGCTAGTGATTGTCTTATTGATTCGTCCGCGTCCTGAAACCCTAGAATCAGTCGATTGAATGTGTTATCTACAAAGAATGGCCAGCACACTATGAGACCTTCTCTTCTCCAGATCCTTCTTCTAGTTGCCTTTGCCCTGCCACACACTGTCTTTGGGCAGGCCGCGGCTGATCCCGACGGCATAATACTCCAGCCAATTCCCGACCGTCTGGTGGTTCTCACCTTTGACGATGCCCCAGCCAGCCATGCGACGGTGGTGGCTCCTATTTTAAAGTCGCTGGACTTCGGCGGGACGATCTATGTCTGTGACTTTGATTCTTTTAGGACCCGCAAAGACTGGTATCTGAGCTACCGTCAAATGCAGACGATGGCAAAG
>QWQJ01000140.1 GCA_003670865.1 Planctomycetota bacterium
GATGAGTTGTTTCATCTGACGAATCGGCCAGCCACGCGACCGCTTCCAAGGAGTCCGGATCGTCGCCGGTCTGCCATGGAGTTGTGGAGCCAGCTCGGCAGGCGTATTCCCATTCGCTTTCGGTGGGCAGGCGGTAAAACCGTGAAGTCAGCCCGCTGATCCACTTGGTGTACTGCCGGGCTGCAAACTGCGTCATCGTGACGGCTGGTTGCAGCGGATCCTCGCCATTTGAAAAAGTAGTCGTTGGATCGTAGAGATTGGATGGTGCGGTGACGGCGTCGACCTCGTTGTCCGGCGTTACGAGCCGAAGCTTTGCCGACTCGATCGCTTTAAAGAGATCGCACGCCGCCATGTACGTCTTGTACTCAGACCATGTCACTTCGCAGCGGCCCATCCAGAACGGGGACACTTTCACGCCGAACACTGGGCCTTCATCATCGCTGCGATCGGCTTCGTCGTCGGGGCTACCCATCCGAAAGGTACCGCCGGGAACCGGCACCATCCAAAAGGTGACATCGCTGCCGGGGATTGTTTCCGAATAGGCCACCATCCACCCGCCGGGCACTTGAATCGCCGTCTTGTCCTGAGGAGGACGCTCGTCTTGAGCGATGAAGCCAGGCCGGGGGTCGGGTGCCGCAATTGCCTCAGCGGCACAGGCTGGCTGATAAAAGAGGCCAGAAAAGCCAGCCAGTAAGACCGTCACGCAGATGAATATCGGCATCCGCGTTAGCACAATACAATGAATCAGCATTGGCAGCAGAGTCCTCCGGCAAGCAGGGCCCAAAAAGAGTCAGTGAAATACACGGGCCGACACCGCAGAGTGTAATCTGTGGAAAAATGACTGACCATAGATTGATGTCAGATACAAGAGCCGCAAGCACCCGCGACTGAATTCTAGAACCCGAAGCATTCCTAACCCAGCCAGTTATTTCCTTGTCGTTGCCCAAACCAACACGTCCGCCTCCCACCAAGCCGGCCAGCGGTAAGTCGAAGCCCACGGTCCAGCCAACCGCCCCGGTTGCGGGCAAAAAGTCGGCTCACAAAAAGGGTAAAGGGGACGAAAAAAAGGCTGAGCGAGTCGTGGCTGAGAATCGCCGCGCCCGATACGAATATGAAATCATCGACACTCTCGAATGTGGCATCGCACTCGTTGGCAGCGAGGTTAAAAGTCTGCGGGCAGGCAGGATGTCGCTGGACGAGGCTTACGGTCGCGTTGATCACGGTCAGGTGTGGCTAATTGGCTGTGACATCCCTGAATACGAGAAGGCCAACCAACTCAACCACGTCCCCAAGCGGTCGCGAAAGCTCTTGATGCACAGGCGGGAGATTACGCGATTCGCTGGCATGGCTATGGAAAAAGGATTCACGCTTGTGCCTTTGAAAATGTATTTCAAAGACGGCCGCATCAAATTACTGATGGGAATTGGGCGAGGCAGAAAAACTCACGACAAGCGCGAAAAGCTCAAATCCGACACGGCCAGACGTGACATCGAAATTGCCCTTCGCGGCCGTTTGCGCGGCCGCGAAGGACAATGATTCGGGTTAGCGATCGTCGCCGGCAGCCACCAAGGCGGCTTCGGACGATTCGGTTGAGTCCTCTGGATGCCAGAGGGGCATGCCACGCTGAATCCTGTCAGCAAGGATGTCGAGTTTTTGTCTCGAACCAGCAGCGGCGTTTGTCGAGACAAATTCCGGCGTTGTGTGAGGCTCGAAATTTTCGTCGTGACCGTAGAGTTCAATAATTTCAAAGACATTGCGAATACGAGCCATCGAGCAAAAAAACTCCTTTCAGGGAAAGCGGCATTTCGACAGTACGGAGGTCGATGAAATGAATCATCGAACCGGTGTCGCCGCGAGGGTGGGGTTACAAGTTAATCCTCCATAGTATGAAGCTGTCCTCACGAGAGTCAAATATTTCATTCCAAAATCGTCTTTTCCCGTAAAAAAAGACACTTTTTCCGCTGGATTTTTCGGCACGATCGCCGCCAATTACGCTAGACTCAGGAACGTTCTCGACCCCACGCAATCGGTGCGGCTGAAGCCAACAGTCCTTTTGGGGCAAGTCCGTGGTCGGCTCAAAGCACCCACTTTGAGCTGCCGCATTCGATGTCCCAATTTTCAGGATCACTCGTAAGCTACCCGGCAAGGGTCTCTTTGCTGGCCTATGGAGTCACGATCCTAGCAGGGGGGCTTTTGCTCACGCTGCCGGTATCGCGATATCCAGATCGGCCGCCGATCACGCTTGTCGATGGCATCTTCACAGCCACCAGTGCTTGCTGCGTCACCGGGCTCACGGTCCGCTCTACAGTCAGCGACTTTTCTATTTTTGGTCAGGGCGTGATTTTGTTTCTGATTCAGTTGGGCGGCTTGGGAATCATGACGATTACAACGGTGATTTCTTTTCAGATCGGTGGTCAGGCGACCCTGCGGCAGCGGGCTGTGATTGCCGATACGCTGGGCATCAAGGCGGGTCGGGATTTGCGCTGGGTGACAGTGGCTCTGTTGGCGACTGTCGCAGTTGCAGAGTTGCTCGGAGTTATTTTGCTCTGCGTTGCATCGTGGGACACTGCTTTGCCCGGTGAAGTTATTTGGAAAGCCCTCTTCCATTCAGTGTCGGCTTTTTGCAATGCAGGCTTCGCACTGGACGATGCTAATTTTATGCCACTGGCTGGGAATCTCCCCATCAACCTTGTGATCTGTGCCTTGATCATTGTGGGAGGCATTGGGTTTCCCGTCATATTCGACATCTTCTCGCGGCTACGACAACGCAGCGGCCTGTGGTCGCGGCTACACACACAGTCAAAAATGATGCTGATTGGAACAGCGATTTTGCTCAGCTTCGGGGCGATTTCATTCTGGCTGTTTGAGTGGGAAGAATCGCTCTCGGGCGAAACACCGACAACAAAACTATTAATGGGACTTTTTCATTCGACGACCTGCCGAACTGCTGGCTTTAATTCGGTCGACTATGCGACCCTCACGAGCGAGACATTATTTTTGGCCATCATTCTCATGGCAATTGGTGCTGGGCCCTGTTCGACAGCGGGTGGATTTAAGGTCAGCACACTCATGACGCTTTTGGTCAGCTCATGGTCGAGCTTTCGGGGCTATCAGCACGCCAACTTTTTTAAGCGCACCATTCCGGAAAAGGCGATCGAGCGTGCCACGGCGACCGCCCTGCTTTTTGCTGCCGTGGCGATTGCGGCACTTGTCGGGCTGCTGGTGGTTGAGACCAACGGCAGTCTTTCGTCGCGGCCACGCTGGTTTCTCGAGGCATTTTTTGAGTGCATCTCGGCGTTGGCTACGGTCGGCCTTTCCACCGGCATCACAGCGTCGCTTTCGGATCCAGGTAAACTGCTGTTGGTACTTCTAATGCTCCTAGGCCGTCTGGGGCCGATCACAGCAGCCGTGGCGCTGGCCAGCCAGCGGCGTCCCTATCAACCCGCTTACCCCGAGGAGGAGCCGCTTGTCGGCTGATGATGTATGGCCCAAACACACACCCGAAAATTCATCATGCTGGGCATGGGCTCATTCGGCTCAGCGCTGGCTGTAAAACTTGCGGCCAACGGCTGTCGCGTAACGGGCGTCGATCAGCGTCGCGACCGGCTGGAGCTGGTTAAAAATGTGATTCACGAGGCCGTGATTGGCGATGCCACCGAGCGGGAAGTTTTAGAAAATCTACCGATTCGCGACGCAACGGCAATTTTTATCTCGCTGGGAGAGAGTATTTCGCGATCACTTTTAGCGACGCTGCACGTTAAGGAACTTGGCGCCCGCAATGTGATCGTCAAGGGCGTAACCCACGAGCATGGAAAAATCTTAGAGCATCTTGGAGCTGATCGGGTGGTTTTTCCAGAAGAAGAAGTGGCGCGTGAATTAGCCGATCGAATGACATGGCCCAACGTGCTTGATTACTTGCCGATTGATCCGGAATACAGCGTTGCTGAAATTGCGATGCCTAGTTCGCTTTCGGGTAAGACCTTGGCGGAGGCTAATCTTCGCAGCCGAATTGGCGTGCATGTGATGGGCCTCAAGGACATGATGAGCGGAAAGTTTGAGATGTTTCCCGATGGCAAGATGAAGCTGCTAGAAGACCAAGTGCTCCTGGTGGTGGGCCGCGAAGCAGAGCTCGCTGCCCTTCGGGAAATGCCCTAGGCCAGACCGCCGTAAGCGTTACGGACCGGGCGGCAGGGCAATCTCGATGTCATCGGGGGGTGGGGCAGCAGGCTGGGAAGTCGTGGCAGCATTTGGATCAAATTGTGGAGTATCGGTGCCGGTGTGACTATCAAGATCAGCCGTCAGCAAGACAGAGTCGCTCTTATCGTCGGGACGGAGTTCCAAGAGCGTTACGCCCCAGTCATCGCCGAGCTTTTTGCCCTCGACTACGACTGTGCCCCGGCCCTTGGGCCCCGAGGCTTCAAACTGCATGGCTGCGATACCGTCGATTTCATTGGCCCTGCCTGTCACCGCAGAGCTACACGTAACCGGTTCGCCGAGTCGTCCGCTGACGCGTGGGTTGGTCGATACTTCCTTAATGGCCGCCGTCACAATTGGATGCTGCGATAATCGTCGGCAGCCAGTCGGCAAAGCCAGAACGGCCACGGCGAAAAAGACCCCACATAGAATCGACGGTCCTAGGCCAAAGAGACGCATGATCACTCCTTTGAAAGTTTTCGGTAGGGGCCGTAGAAGAGGGGGTCTGCTGCGTTCACAAAAAAATCAGGAAGCAGCATCGTTGCTGCGGCACCAGGCAATGATTTCAGTTGTCGTTTTGGGGAGCGTGCCACGATTTTTTTGAGTGGCTACGGCTGCCGGGAGCACTGCCTCACTTGCAGCCGCAGCGGTTCCTACTTCTACGGCGGCAGGAGCCTCGTCCACTGGAGCCTGAGGAACCGGCGTAGCAGCGGCGGTCTTGGCCCGTGCGGCAGCCAGTATATCAGCGGTGGATGGTCGCTTGACTCCGGTTGTCGCTGGCTTTGCAGTTGCCGTTGGCTGGGCTTTGGGTGCTGCTGCCTTGGCCACCGGTTTGCTGGCTTCTTTGGCCGCGGGCTTTGCCTCGGCGGGCTTGGGCAATGGCTTGGGCACAATCTTCAAAAAAGATGGCTCGATATCGTACCACGCAGTGTTGTTGTACTGGTCAAACTCAACCAAGCAATGACCATTCATGTTGACCGTTTTGACGAGCCCTGTTGCTCGGGCAAATCGAGCCAGTTCGGGCGCAGGGGAATTGACAACCACGTGCTTGTCGGTCCACTCCGACTTCAGTCGCTCAATGACATCGAACATGAGGTGGGTATCCGGGACTTTCAAGCCTGAATGAATAAAAAAGAAGACTCATTCGTCATACTAGGAATTTGATCGATTCGCAGCCCATTCGCAAGACGTGCTTATGACAGAGCGATTCGATAGCTCCATCTGACCGTCAGGGGGACAACGGAGGGGCTGTTTTCGGCAGCCTGGATTCTCTGGACGTTGGCTTTAGAGTCGCTGGAAACGAAGCAACGAAAGACAGGCTGAATGACAAGAGCAGGCGTTTCTTCTGGAAAAATCGACGAGGCTGGGCTGTACGTGGCCCCCAACCACTGCGGAGGCAGGGGCGTGCGGCAGGCCATTTCAAAGAGGATTGCCTGAGAGTCGTCGGGATCTGGGGCGATGCTGGCCGAGAAATGTGAGCGACCAGCGAGGCCAACGGCCACAATCGCCGCCGACTCACCTGTTCCAACGCGCGAGAGTTCTACGAGCACCGCTGAGGCTGGCCAGTTGGGATCACCTCCAGGCAAGGGGCCTTCCACGGATTGATAGATCGGTTGCCAGCCACTTTTACCATGCACAAGCAGGCAATGCCTCCAGCGATCACCGACCCATTCAAACGCCACAGTGATCCGGCCCACGGAGAGCAATTCAGATCGGGGCTTTTTCCGCTTGTCGCTAGGTTTTTGCAGAAAAGCATCATCCGCCACCGCTTGGGGGCTGCGCTGCGTCAGTTCAGTCACGTCACAATTTTTAACCATACACGTTGTTAGGTCTGTCAGCGCTACGGGGCTTTTTCGTCCCTTAAGTCTACAGTGGTTGCACGGAAGGCGGATCTTCGGGGAATCAGGCTCTTGCGATCGACTCTTTTGCAGCGCACCTCCAGAGGAGTTCTTGCCTTCGCATGGATTCTAAACCGCTCACTCGGATACCATGAGCCGTGGTAGGGCGCAGCAGCGTCGGGCGTTTTTGCCCGCACCGTCTGGGCCTCGTCGAGTGGAGTTTATTGATGGAAGCGCGTCGATCGATAGGCTGGCCGATCACGCTGGGGGTCGTCCTGATTGGATCGATTCTGGCGCTTGGCGTCGGCTGGGTTGTGGTGAGTATCGCCGCGGCGCTGGGTTCAAAGAACGCGGAGTTTTACTGGGCGATCCTTGGCGTTGGCGTGGCGCTGCTGGTGCTGGTGCTGGTGGGCGTGATCCTTTATCTGTTTCTCACGATCAAGGCGATTGCGCTCTCTCAGCGGCAGAGTAATTTTATCGATAGCGTGACGCATGAACTCAAGAGTCCGCTGGCAGCCATCAAGCTTTCTCTGCAGACGTTGACGCGACGGCCCGTGGCACCGGAGCAGCAGGCCGACTTTCACCGCTTCATGTTGGCAGATGTGGAACGCCTCGACACCCTGATCGATCATCTGTTGGACGCGGCTAAAACCCTGCAGCGACGCCCGCAGCCCGGTGAAGAGACCACCCTTTTGGAGCCGGTGCTCACGCACGCGCAGCAAGCCGTCGTGCAGCGGTACGGCGTGACGGTCGATTCGATTCGGATTGACTACGGACCCCTTGATCCGGCGGCCTTAAAAGTCTGCGGTCGTCGTGCAGACTTGGAAATCGTCTTTCGTAATCTGATTGATAATGCTGTAAAATACGCCCTTCCCAATCCGCGGGTAGAGGTGACGGCTCTGCTCTTGCCGCGTGGCCGCGTGGCGGTGCGGGTGGCCGACAATGGACCGGGCATTCCACTCACCGAACGCAAGCAGGTGTTTCGGCGATTTGTGCGACTCGGCAGTGAACTCGAGCGGTCGACTGCAGGCACGGGGCTGGGGCTGTTTCTCGTCAAGTCGATCGTGCAATCTCTGCGCGGCCGCGTGATCGTCAAGGAACGACTGCCGCCTCCGGGCAGCGTGTTGGAGGTTGAGTTGCCAGCGGTTCATGGATGACTGGCTTGTTAGCCTCGCCTGCAATATGACCGGGAGTCGCTTGCCACCCCACTACACCAATCCGGGCAGCCGACCGTTCAATGCTTGCTTCTCCGCCGTATGGCTTTCGCCAAACGACCGCACTTTACCCCCCATGCAGTTGAGCATCTCAACATTGCTGGTGGACTTAGGCTCCCGCGATCAATGATTGACGGCAGTCCAGCCGATGGCGCACGATTGTCATGCCGCACGCTTAGGCACGTTAGGTCCTTGGCCTTGGCGACCGATCCAACCGCGACCCCTTTCTCGTTTAAAAATGAAATCAACCCACCGCACTAGTCCTGCTGACAGTCCTGCTGACAGGCGAGAGCCAATCGATGAAGTGCCGATTCGCCGCGTGCTCATCAGCGTGTTTGATAAGACTGGTTTGGAGCGATTGGCACCGGCTCTCAAGGCGGCTGGCGTGCGAGTGGCCAGCACCGGCGGCACAAGCACAGCGCTTGCTCACTATGGACTTGCTGTGGAGGATGTTTCAGCCATCACCGGCTTCCCCGAGATTCTGGATGGCCGGGTGAAAACATTGCACCCGACTATTTTTGCCGGGATCTTGGCCCGCAGCGATCGGCCTGATGATCTGGAAATATTGGCCGAACACGGCATCGAGCAGTTTGATGCTGTGATCGTCAATCTCTATCCCTTTGAAAGCGCCTGTGCGCGGCCCGACTGCTCGCCGGCCGAGGCGATTGAACTGATTGACATCGGAGGCCCGAGCCTTGTCCGCGCGGCCGCCAAGAACCACGCCTTCACGGCTATCGTCACCGGCCCCGAGCAATACGATGATCTGATTGCGGCGATCACTCGCGGTTGCACAGGACTGGCTGAACGACGGCTGTTGGCTGCTCGAGCGTTTGACCGTACGGCCAGCTACGATGCGGCAATCGCCGGCTGGATGGCAGGCCATGCAGGAGTCCTCAGCAAACCAACTGCCGCGCTGCCGGCGCAAGTAACGCTCGAACTGGAGCAGCGACTGCCGCTTCGTTACGGCGAGAATCCTCATCAACGAGCAGCCCTCTTTGCTCCAAGAGGAACGCATCTGGGCTTGGCAGGCATCAGGCAAATGTGTGGCAAAGAGCTTTCCTACAACAACCTTCTGGATTTGGATGCGGCCACGCGATTGGTGGGTCTGATTGATGAGCCAGCAGCGGTTGTCATCAAACACACCAACCCTTGCGGTGCCGCCAGTGCCCCTGCTGTCGCGACCGCTTTGGCCACGGCGATGGCGGCCGATCCAGCCAGTGCGTTCGGGTCGATTGTCGCGGTCAATCGTCCGTTCGACGTACGTTGCGCAGAGCATCTGCTCGCACCAGGCATGTTTGTTGAGGTGATTGCAGCCCCGTCATTTGCGCAGGATGCAGTTGCATTGCTGACCACGAGGCCGACCTGGAAAGCCAGCGTACGATTGGTGGAGGTGCCGGCCGGCGATCCGTGGGAGGCCAGCCAAGGCATAGAGTTTCGTAGTGTGGCCGGTGCGCTTTTAGCGCAGCAACCCGACGATCGCCGCGATGATCCAAATGAATGGAAAGTTGTCACGCAGAAGTCGCTGCCCGAGGAGAGCATGCAGGCACTCACGTTTGCCTTTACGCTGGTGCGGCGGCTGACGAGCAACGCCATCGCTGTGTGTCTCCAGACGAATCTTGTCGGTGCGGGCGTCGGTCAAACCAGCCGTATCGATGCCGTGCGGATCGCACTTTTCAAAGCGGGCCCCCGGGCCGTCGGCGCTGTTTTAGCTTCGGATGCATTTTTCCCATTTGCCGATTCGATTGAACTGATTCGCGCTGCCGGGGTTGCGGCAATCGTGCAGCCGGGAGGATCGAAGCGAGATGCTGAAGTGATTGCTGCTGCCGACGCGGCTGGAATCCCAATGGTCTTTACATCCCGTCGCCATTTTCGTCATTAGCCTCCGATTGTACGAGTGTCAAAGAAAGGGAAGCCGAAAAAAGCCATGCCGACTCTGCTCGACACGATCGTGGTCAGAAAAAAAAGCGAAGTGGCTGCCCTGCGACAGCAAGTGCCGATCACTATGCTGGAGGCTCGATTGGCAACGGCATCGCCGGTGCGAGATTTTTTTGCGGCCCTAGCCGCTCCTGGGCCGATCAAGCTGATCGCTGAGTTTAAGCGGAAAAGCCCGTCGGCAGGCGCGATTCGGGCCGATGCGGCGGTCGACGAGATCGTGCGGGGCTATGCGGCAGCAGGCGCAGCAGCGATCTCGGTACTCACTGACTACGAAGATTTTGGGGGCAGCCTGGCCGATCTTCTGGTGGCTCGGGAGGCGGTGACGTTGCCGGTGTTGCGAAAAGAGTTCATCGTCGATCGCTATCAAGTGGTTGAAGCCCGCGTCGCCGGGGCTGATGCTGTCCTCTTGATTGCCGAGTGCTTGGACGACTGCCTCCTCCGCAGCCTTTATCGGGACATAATCGATTTGGGAATGACACCGCTGGTGGAACTGCATTCGGCCGATCACGTGTCCCGCGTGATTGACCTAGGCGCAACACTGGTGGGAATCAATAACCGTGATTTAACGACAATGAAGACCGATCTGGAGCATGTGCTAAGACTCTGCGCAAAGGTGCCGCCGGAGTGCGTGCTTGTCGCCGAGAGCGGCATCCGCTCCCGCCGGGATGTCGAGCGTCTCGAAGCGGCCGGCATCGGTGCGATGCTAGTTGGTGAATCCCTGCTCACGAGCTCTGATCCAGCCGCCGCCGCTGCCGCTCTGCTGGGTTGCGTGTAGCGATCAGAGTCGTTGCCGCTGGAAGTGGGCGGAATTATTCAGGCTTAACCAAAGCGTTTCCCACGAAACGGTAGCCCATGCCTCGGACGGAGAGAAAATGGACGGGGCGAGATGGATCGGCTTCAAAATACTTGCGTAGATTCAGCATAAACGTATCGACCGTACGCGTTGCCGGAGGCCTTGCCATCCCCCAGACGCGTTCTAAGAGTTCGTTGCGAGAGACCACTTTTCCCTCGTGATCGACAAGGTACCGCAGCAATTTCATTTCCAGATTGGTCAGCCGCACGGGCCTGTTTTGTGAACACGCCTCCCATGTTTCAAAGTTGACTTCCGCCGATCCAAAACAATAAGCAGCGCCTTCGATAATCGTCATAGCAGTTGTCTGCGTTCGCGTGCCTCTGCTGCGGCGGGCGAGTAAATTGCGTACGATCGAGATCAATTCATCGAGCTCAAACGGCTTTTGCAGGTAGACATCAGTGCCCGCATCGAAGCCTCGAATCCTGTCTTCCACAAGCGTGCGAGCCGTCAGCATCACAATGGGCACATCACTTCCCTGCGATCGAATCGCTTCGCAGACGGCATAACCGCTCATGCCAGGGAGCATCAGATCCAGTACGATCAGATCGACGGGCGGATCAGCCTCAGTGAGATGATTGAGCGCGGCCTGCCCATCGGCCACCGTTGTCACCTCAAAATTCTCGGCCTCAAGATTAAACTTGATGCCAAACGCCAAATGTTCTTCATCATCAACGACGAGAATTCGTGGCATGAGGACGGCCTACTTGCAGAGGTTCAACGGGTTTGCGTACGAGCGGAGATGTTACCGCGCCAGCACAGGACGGCCGCGCATTGAGCGGGCGTAACCGTAGTCGAGAAACCAGTTCCAAGCGTCTTGGACCGTCGTTTCGAAGGGCCGGAAGGCGTAGCCCAGTTCAGCTTGGGCCCGGGCGTAGGAGAAATGATGAGGTAACATTGACATTTCGGCTGCGGCTGAATTCACGGGTAATTCGTGGCGAAAAAAGAGCCCCGCCAGATCTCCAAACCAGCCCGCTGTTTGCACGACTGCTGGCAGGGCGTTGCCAAGCGGTTGCATCCGGCCGGCAACTCGGGCAAAGGTTCGCCACGCTTCAAGATAGGAGAGCGAATGGCCGCCGAGAATATACCGTCGCCCGGTTTGCCCGCACTGCATGGCGGAAAAAATTCCGGTAGCGACATCGCGGACATCGACAAAATCATTCGAGCCTGGGGGAGCAAATCTACCCCAGCCGTTCCCGACCTCGAGCAGCATGCGTCCGCTTGACGGTTTCCAGTCCCATGGGCCGATCATGTAGACCGGATTCACGATCACCGCATCGAGGCCCCGAGAAACTTCCTCAAGCACGGCCATCTCAGCTTCGCGCTTGGTGAGAACATAGGGGCACTCCAGCAAACCACCTTTTGTTGTTTCCTCATCGGCAGGCGTTCCGTCAGCCCGCAGTCCTAGTGCATCAACGCTGGAGACATGAATCAGTCGAGCGCCGGTGCGACGGGCAGCTTGGGCAATCAGTCGCGTGCCGTCGACATTGATGCGCCGCATCTCCGCCATGTGTCGTCGACCCAGATGCACCATTGCTGCGGCGTGAATCACATAGGTGGCACCATTCACGGCGTGTTGGAGGGCTTGTTCGCTCTCGAAGGTGCCAGTCACCGTTTCGAGGCTAAGGCCGTCGAGTGCTCGAGTGCTTCCCTGGCCATGCTGTCGAACCAGCCCCCGAACGCTCAAGCCCCGGTTAAGAAGCAGCCGAGCGACATTGTTGCCGACCAGTCCCGTGACGCCAGTCACGAGGCAATCGACTTTATGCGGCGAAGTCTCCTTCCCGAATAACTGCGTGTTATTGAAGACTGATGTGACCATTGCTTGGATCGTTCCCAAAAAACTCTTGATTGAGAGGGTTTATTCGATCCATCCAGCAAACCCTCCCTTCACTATAGATCGGAAAAAAAGGGCATGCGACTTTGCAGCGTTCGTATTTTTACTTCCGTTGACGCAGAAGGCTGGCGGTGGCCAGAATGCGGACCGATAAGAGCTCTTGATAGAGAAAATGCGGCCGGGTGGATTGAAAATGCCCCCGACGCAGTTGGTTTTAAGGATCGTTTGCAACAGACCAACGCCCCGGCGTCGGCTTGGGCCCGACAGTTCGCCCAGGATCTGTTGTGCCGATTGTGCCTATTGTCCCACGTGGGTTGCCCGAGGAGTCGTTTGTGAGTGAACTCATTCTTCAGCCCGTGGAAACTCAATCTCAGCAGCGACGGTTTATTCAGTTGCCCTGGCGGCTCTACCGCAACGATCCCTGCTGGATGCCCCCGCTGATCATGTCGCAGCAGGAGATGCTCAACTTTCGCCCCCATCCTTTTTATAAGAAATCGCGTTGCCGATCATTTCTGGTGACCCGTCACGGCGATGACGTGGGACGGATCACGGCGATCGTGAATGCGGGCCATATCGAACGGTATGGCGAACAGCGGGGCTTCTTTGGCTTCTTTGAGTGTGAAGATCGTTCTGAAACAGCCAAGGTGCTCTTCGACGCAGCCAAGGAATGGCTCCATGCGCAAGGCATGCAGACGATTCGCGGCCCTGCCAATCCATCACTCAACTACGAATGCGGACTGCTTATTGAAGGCTTTGATTCGCCTCCCTTCTTCATGATGACTCACAACCCTCCCTATTACGCGCGGCTAGTGGAGGAAAATGGTTTTGCAAAAATTGAAGACCTTTACGCGTTTTGGGGGCAGATGTCGATGCTTGACTCGCTCGACAAAAAACTAGGCGTGATGGTGGAGGGAGTTAAAGACAGATTTGGAGTGACCGTGCGGCCTCTTGACCGCAGTCGCTTTGAAGAGGAGGTGCGGATGTTTCTCGACATCTACAACTCCAGCTTGGCCGGCACATGGGGCTTTGTGCCGCTTGAGTCGGGAGAGGTGCAGCACATGGCGAAAAGCCTCAAGCACCTGATCGTGCCGGAACTAACGTTGATTGCTGAGGTGGATGGCAAGCCGATCGGTTCTGTATTTTGCCTGCTTGATTACAACCCCCGCATCAAGCAGATCAGTGGTCGATTGTTTCCATTTGGATTTATGCAGCTGCTCTGGAACAAGCGGAACATCAAACGGATGCGGGCAATCAGCACCAATGTGATCCCGGAATATCAGGCCTGGGGAGTCGGCCTCGTGCTGATGGCGGCGCTTGTGCCGCGGCTCACCAATTGGGGCATGGAGGAAGTGGAGTTTTCGTGGGTGCTCGAATCCAACCACCTCTCCAAACGCACGCTGGAAAGAGGCGGGGCACTGGTCACTAAGAAATACCGAATCTATCAAGACGATCCGCCACCAGTGGCCCAGTAAGAGATGTACCGCACGAGAGACCGTTTTGGGGCGGCGCAAAAAATGGGCAGCAGATTAGCGACCGGTGTTGTCGCTGTGGCCGGCGCGTTTTGGTCGGTAACCGACAGTCTTACGGTCACGGCGTTTGTTTCCCGCCGCCTTGCCCAGTGATTTTCCCAGTCCGCTGGCCTTACCGGGCCCACTGCGGAGGTGGTCTCCAGACGAGGATTCGGTGAAAGCTCGCGTCGCTTCGCTGCGTTTTTTGTCGAGGGCCTCTTTGGGAGGATGCTGTGGAATGAGGCAGTCGCAACCAGAGCCGATCAGATCGTGTCGCCCCGATTGCTCAAGCGCTCGCCGCACCTCAAAATAGTTTTCCGGCTTAAAAAATTGGAGCAATGCCCGCTGCGTGCGGCGGTCGCGCAGGCCCTTGGAAATCTTCACTGGTTTCTTCGTCATCGGATCGATGCCGGTGTAATACATGCAGGCGGCAATGTCGAACGGACTGGGAATAAAGTCCTGCACCTGATCGGGCTTGTAGCTATTGCGTTTGAGAAAGAGCGCTAGATCGATCATCTCTTCGACACCGCTGCCGGGGTGGCTGGCGATGAAGTAGGGCACGGTGTACTGCTTCTTGCCAACCCGCTGGCTGGCCGCTTTGAACGCCTTGTCAAACTCGACATAGTCGTCAGCCGACGGTTTTTTCATCAGGGCCAGCACGCTCGGAGCGGTGTGCTCAGGCGCCACCTTTAAATATCCACCCACATGATGCTCGGCGAGTTCACGGAGATATTCGGGATCGCGGCGTGCTAAATCCATTCGCACTCCACTGGCCACCAGCACGCGTTTGATCCCCGCCACGCTCCTTGCCTCTTTCATCACCTCACGCAGGGGTCCGTGGTCGGTGCCCAGCAGCTTACAGACGGTGGGATGGACGCATGAAAGGCGGCGACACTTCGCCTCAACTTCGGGGCGACTGCATCTCATCTGATACATGTTTGCCGTGGGGCCACCGATGTCGGAGACGGTGCCTTTAAACCCAGGCTCAGCCGCCATCAACTTGATTTCGGTGATGATCGATTCTTGCGAGCGGCTCTGGATGATCCTTCCTTCGTGGGCGGTGATCGAGCAAAATGTGCAGCCCCCAAAACAGCCTCGCATGATTTGCACGCTATTTTGCACGACCTCATAGGCTGGAATGCGGGCATCACCATACGACGGATGCGGTCTTCGGGTGTAGGGTAGGGCATAGACTTGGTCCATCTCGTCCTGCTCCAGCGGCAGCGCTGGTGGATTCACGACCACCGTTTCACGACCGTATCGCTGCACCAAACGCCGGGCATTGTGAGGATTGGTCTCGAGGTGGCTGATGCGAGTCATCTCGCAGAAGGCGAGTTTGTCGGCCGTGACTGCATCGTAGTCGGGCAGCACGAGCGTGTTCTCGCCGTTGGGTGCCGGCTCGCTGGCCCCGAGTCGATAGGCAACGCCGCGTAGATCACGCAGCTCCTTCACCGATTTCCCTTGATGCAAGCCGATCGCCACATCCAGAACCGTACGCTCCCCCATGCCAAAAACGACAAGATCGGCTTTGGAGTCCATGAGGATGGAGCGGCGAACAGTGTCGCTCCAGTAGTCGTAGTGAGCGATCCTTCGCAGGCTCGCCTCAACTCCGCCGGCCACCACAGGCACTCCGCTAAAGGCCTCTCGCGAGCGTTGGCAATAGGCGAGCGTGGCACGGTCGGGCCGTCGGCCGATCTGGCCGTCAGGAGAATAGGCGTCGTCGTTGCGCACCTTTCGATTGGCAGTGTAGTGGTTGATCATCGAATCCATGTTGCCGGCTGAAATGCCGAAGAAGAGCCTCGGTCGACCAAACTCCAGCCACGGCTGGCAACTATTCCAATCGGGCTGCGAAAGCACTCCAACGCGAAAGCCGGCTGCCTCCAAGAGCCGGGCGATGAGGCCGTTGGCAAAGCTCGGGTGATCAACGTAGGCATCCCCGGTGACCAGCACGATGTCGACTGCGTCCCAGCCTCGGGCGAGCATTTCAGCGCGCGTCATCGGTAGCGGCGGGCGGGCATCGCGATGGCTCAAGCGGTTTGTGACAAGTGGAAGGGGCATGGAAGCAGTCTCTGAAGTCGTTGGCTTACAAGAGACTTTTGAGACGCAAAGGGGGGACTGGGCGGGCTGATCGAAGGGTCTTAGAAGTGTACACGCCAAAAAACAGCGGAGTGGTATATTCAAGAACCGGGTTTGTGGCTCCTCTGAGTGAACCATGCAAGTGACCTCTTTTTTATCGCTGCGATCGCTGCTTTTCAAAGCAGCTGGGTTGGTGCTTGGGTCCTTTGTCGCTGTGGCCCCTGCCAAAGCCGTCAGAGCCGAGGAACCGCCTGCTTTTGCCCCGCTTGCCCAGCCAGTCACCGAGGGGCAGATTGCTCTGTGGATCGAGCAACTCGGCTCGGCTCAGTTTGCCCAGCGTGAGGCCGCCACCCGCTGTTTGACCGAGACGGGAGGGGCAGCCATCGAACCCTTAGCGGTGGCAATCAAAAGCGGCGATCTGGAAACCGCCAGTCGGGCCATCGAGATCGTGCGTCAACTGCTCGCCAGTGACGATTTAGAGGTAGCCTCTCAAGCGGAGAAGTTTCTAGAAACTGTAGCCGAAGGACCCAACCAGCCAGTCTCACAGCTAGCGGAATCGACGCTCGACTTTCATCTCAGGGGCATGATGCAGGCGGCCCGAGAAAAACTGAAGTCGCTCGGAGCCAGTATTTTAGTCGGCTTTCTACCAAGCGGCCGACAGGGAGTTGTCGTTGCTCTGGGCACGGAGTGGCGTGGAAAATCTGAAGATTTGCGATTGCTGGCCAGTGTGCCGGGGATTGTACAACTAAGCCTACACGGTGTGCGACTCGACGATGCAGAGGTGGCGATCGTGGGGCGAATGCGGGGCATGGAGCGACTTGAACTCTACGGCACGGGCATTACCGATGCAGCAGTAGCCAAGCTCATTCAAAAATTACCCGGCACCAGAATCGATCTGCGGAAAGGGGGCAAGCTCGGGGTGGCTGGCCAGCCGATGATTGGGCCATGTCTGATTACCCTCGTTCAGCCAGGCTCTGCAGCTGCTAAAGCAGGCCTTCAAGAAGGTGATGTCGTGGTGACGATCGACGGCGAACCAGTCGATAATTTTGAGTCACTTACCACCAAGGTTGGCAAGCACGGCCCAGACGAAATCGTGCAGGTCGAATTTGAGCGCCCTCAGCTGGTAGGAAAACCTGAACGCAAGACTGAGCAGATCAAGCTGGACGGTTGGTGAGTCGATCTTCAAGCTGTTTGAACGAGGAATGTTCTGAGATGCAGATCCACAAAACCCCCACAAGCACTGCTGGCAAAAGCCCGACTCAGGATCAAATAGTTGGGGCCGATAATCTCATTGACGTGCGTTGGCACGCCCATGCAGTCAGCCGGCAGGACCGCGAAAAAACAGCCGGCCACCGCGGCTGCGTGCTCTGGTTTACCGGACTCTCCGGCTCGGGAAAAAGTACGCTGGCCAATCTCGTCGACCACAAACTCCACGCCCGCGGCTGCCGCAGCTTTGTGCTCGACGGCGACAACGTGCGACTGGGCCTAAACGCTGCCCCGGGTTTACTCAAGGAGCGGCATGGTGAGGCCTTTGCCCAGCGGTTTGGTCTGGGTTTTTCGGGGCCAGATCGGGAGGAAAATATCCGCCGGATCGGCGCTGTCACAGAACTTTTTGCTCAGGCCGGCATCCTCGCACTGACGGCTTTTATCAGCCCCTACCGCCGCGATCGCGATGCCGTTCGAGCTGCTTTGGCGGCTGGAGACTTTGTAGAAATATTTGTCAAAGCCCCGCTCGATGTCTGCGAACAACGAGATCCCAAGGGGCTCTACAAGAAGGCGAGGGCCGGTCAGATCAAGGGCTTCACAGGGATTGACGATCCCTACGAGGAGCCGCTGAATCCGGAGTTGATCGTCGATTCTGCCGCCAAGCCGGCCGAGCAGTTGGCGGATGAAGTCATTGCGTGGCTAGAGTGGGCCGGCAAGATACCGCCAGAGTCCGAGAAGTCGTGACTATTTCTTTTGGCTCTTGGGACCGACCAGTTCAACAATGTTGCCATCGGGATCACGCACGCAAAGCAGCGACAGGCCGGGGCCGAGCGACTCAGGCAGTTGAACGGGCGACTGCGCTAATGGCTCGACCCCAATCGCTTTGAGCCGTGAGACGGCGGCATCAATGTCGGCCACCATGATCGTCAGATAGCGAAATCCAGTGTGGGAATGGATGAATTGGTTGTCGCCACCCCGAGGTGATGTGCCTGCCACCTGCATGAGTTTGAGCTTGGTGGCATCTGGGCCAACCCCCAAGACCAAGACCCGAATCGAAACAGGCTTGCCATCAGTAAGCCCTGCTGCCTGAGCGACATCGGCCCCCACATCAAAGCCCTTGACCGCTCGAAAGCCGATCCCATCGGTGTAAAACGCAACGGAGGCATCGATGTCAGAGACAACCGTGCCAAGGTCAATCGTCAAGCGTGGAAAATCGACCGCTTCTGCGGCGATCACGCCGACTGCGGGCACAATGACACCAGCCAAAAGAGCTAACCAAGTCACAGCGGCGGCAGAGAAGCGAGATATTCCCATGGAGAGTTCCTA
>QWQJ01000031.1 GCA_003670865.1 Planctomycetota bacterium
CCCCCGAGGGGGGGGTCGCCAATGCGTCCCAAGCAGCTCCTTGGAGAAAAAGAACGCGCTCACCAAACGGGGTAGAACCGGGTATCACGATCGACTCAGCCAAATGCCGTCCCAGCAATCCGTCGCGTGTATGAACCGCCGCAGGCGATTGAGACTCGCTGGGCAAGAGGCCAACAACAAGCTTCACGGTAGACTCATACTGGGCAAGCCAGGCGGCCACAGCCGGATCATCTCCGGCAAACAGCCAGATTCGCGATGAAAGCTCAGCGGAGAGCAGCACATCCGCGCAACCAATTGCGTCGGGTTGGGCAAGCACGGCCCGCGTCAGGCCTAAACAGGCCTGACGCGGAACCGGCAGCGCAAGATCAAGCGAAGCTGTGTGTTGCAGCAAAAGCCAGACACCGGAATACCCGCTGTGCGACACGTACCGTACACCCACATTTCTGCGAACAAAAAGTCAAACCGCTGAGGCCCAAAAAAACCGCTTATGAACCGGCCGTGACCGACTCGATGTCAAGCAGGCCGCAGATCCGATCAACAAGCATCTCTGCTTCGAAAGGCTTCTGCAGGAATTCGTTAGCGCCGGAAGCCTTCAGGTCTTCGATCTTATCGGGTTCGCACATGCCCGAGATGCAAATGATTCGCACCTCGTCCATGGTCGAATCACTGCGAACACGCTGGCAAACTTCCTTGCCATTGATGTCTGGGAGCATGACATCAAGCACGATTAAGTCGGGGCGGTAATCCTTGACCATCATGCCAGCATCAAACCCATTATTGACACTGCGTGTTTCGAAGCGGCCGTCCCGCTCGAGCACATCGGTGATCAGTTCGACAAGATCTTGGTCGTCGTCGACCACGAGGATCTTTCGTCGACCACTTTCAAGCGCGTCAGTCGGAATACCGTTATCCCGCATGAACAAAAACAACTGGTCCCTCGGTATCCGACGGAATCGGCTACCGGGCACCCTGAATCCCTTCAATTGTCCAGAGTCAAAACAACGAATGATCGTCTGCTGACTCACTTTGCAAATCTTGGCGGCTTCGCCGGTTGTGTAAACAGTCTTTTGCATGAACTATCACCCTCTCCCTAGCCGTGGTGCGGCTAGTCAAAACGGTCTTTAGAACGCTCCTCGTCCGCGAGGGAGCCCCAAACACCTAGGCCTCCTTGTTGCCATCTCGTTGCCAATTCCATCGCAATCGACCCAATCCCTCCGCGTCTCTCGGTAAGTGACAAACGCGAGCTGATCCAAGGACCCAAGCGGCTGGAGAGTAGCAAAAAAGGACTCCAATTCCTCTCGTCGCTACCCGGCTTGCCATCCTTGCCAGAAACCCGACTGTACAGCCATCTTGCGCACGGAGTCAATATCGACCCAATCGACGCAAACGGCTTGTAAGCAAGACTTTAAGCAAAGCGCCCGAATCGGCAAAAATATTTTCTTGACGGGTCGCAGGAATGAATAGCGAGCTGACTCTCGTTGAAAAACTGACGTAAAAGCAGATCAGGATATTTCAGCAACAGCGCCCCCTCGAGTGGCACACGGCGCGACAATTTCTAAGAGTTCTATGGCCGGTTGCCCGGCCAGCAGGATCGTTGCAACGCGGCCAAATGTTGGACCCCACTCAGTGCTTGTGGACGTCGCTAGCCGCTGCGTATCGCCACGCAAAAGTCCCGCTAGATGCGGGCCCGGAACCACTCGAAGCAGTTGCACTTGCTGGACTTCTAGAAGCTCACCGGCAGCGATGAGAATCCGTCCGAGGGGAATCTCTGCCGCGAGCACAGCGGTTAACGTTGAAGCATTCAACTGCCTGAGATCGAGTCGCACAACGCCGTATTGAACCACCTTGCCCAGTGGATCAAGCAGGAGGATTTCTCGAGCATACCAGTCCGCAGGAGTAGGCTTGCGATCGGCGGTTCCTGTTCCGGTACACTGTGAAATGACTTTTAGTCTAACCGGTGCACTATAAAATCGCTCCATGGCGACGGTCATGTGGCTCTGGTGATTCAACAGGCGACGCCACGGTTGCGGCACCTCGTCAGGCCCAGCGCTCTCTAAGATTCCAAACTGATCGACCGGCGTACAAAAAAGCTGAATGAGTTTGGTAGCCCGGGCAATAGGATCATAAGACGAAGAGGCATGAGTAGCAGGAAGATTTGACATTCGGGTAACGCCTCAGAGGGAGCGACCGTAGCAGAGGGGAACGACAGTTGGGCGGGCTATTGTTTGCCGTAACCCCGAAGCACTGCAAGGATCAGGCCAAAAACTGCGACGCCGCCCGCTCAGGTACAGCTAGATCTAATAGAAATTCAAGCACGTCGCGTAGGTGTCCAAACCGGCATGTGGCTGCCGCTGCCGCTGCCAGCGTTCGCTGCTCTTCAAGAATGAGGGCTGTTTGCGTAAAGACATCGGCCCGAGTGTAGAGTCTTCTGATCTCGGCAATTGCCTCGACGATCAACTCCTCTGTCAGAAGTTCGGGCGATCGGTGGTGGCTCACCGATTGGGCCAATGCCAAAAGTCGCTGGGCATCACTTGAGGAGAGTCGAGCCAGCGCTAGTGCCCAAAGCACCGTGGGCCGCCCCCCCAGCACATCCCCTGCCGCACGTCGATTATTTTCCAGATCACCGCACCAGTCTTTAAGGTCGTTGAGTACCTGAAAGCCTGTGCCAACATGAAGCGAGTAGCGGTCGATCGCGCCGGCCTCGGCTGGCTTGAGGCCAGCGAGCCGAATGCCGATCGTCACAGCCGCCTCAAATGCAGGAGATGTTTTGAGACCGTAAATGGCCAGCGACTCTGCAGGAGAAAGTTGCTTATCGCCAGCATCCCGCCACCACAATTCTGCCCCTTGGCCTTGCGCCAGTCGCAAGTGGGCATCGGCAAGGATCGCCACTAGTTCACGCTGAGTTTCAGCGTCGATGCCAGGCAGCGAAGAAACAATTCGATACCCCAGCCCGAGGAGGTAATCTCCGGCATTGATTGCGGACGGCACGCCGCGCTCGACATGCAGCGTTGCCTGCCCGTAACGCATTTGGTCATCGTCTTCAATGTCATCGTGCACAAGCGATGCTTTGTGGAAAATTTCAATGGCCACAGCAGCGGCCTTGACCGATTCGCGAACAGCCTCACCATTAATCACCTCCGCAGTTGTCAGCCCTCGTAGTCTGCGGTCAGCTCCAACGGCATCGAAAGCCGCAAGCGTGATAAAGGGCCGCAAAAACTTACCGCCCCGAGCCAGAAACTCTCCCGCCATTCCGGCCGTCGCCACCAGTGGCGTGAACCCGGACTGCACACTCGCGTGCCTCTGACGATCTGCGAACCTGTCAGTCGAGGTAGAATTGCCAAAGGCGTTGCCCAGCCCTAAACGCTCAGCCAAACCCTCAAGGTTGGCAGGCGTAAACATACTTGACGCTTCCTGCAGCAAGGGCAGATAGTCGGCTACCGGCAGCGATCCCTCGCCGGCCACGCCCAGCAGACCCAGCACCCATTCAACATCAATGGCGCTGGCTTTCATCGCAGCCGCACAGTTGGGAAATGGGCTCTGCGCAGAAACGGCAACGAAATCTTGAAATGGCACTGCTGCAACAGGCAACGAAAAAGCTGGCAGCATTGCAAACGCCTTTTCTAGATCGGGCAACCTCGCCACGCCGAGAATGCCATCGTACTGGCCTGTCAAAAGCGAACCAATCGCCGGTACGGCCTGCGATGTGGACTCCACAACCCAGCCACCGTCACGGGCTGCCGCCCAGATCGTGGAAATCGCGCAGGCAGTTCCGCAGGCTTTTGGCATCGCGTGAGGAACGTCGGAGTTGACAGACTGGCCTGCCAGCGGACAGTCAGGAAGCAGGAGCAACCGCCTTCCGGAGGAGCCTCTACTGATCCGCTCCCGCCAGTGTTCCGACACGATGGTAACCATCGTCCAGCCAATGTGTTTTGTTTCTGCGTGAGCCCGTTGCACAAGCGTCTCGGCGTGGCTCCGTAAACCGGCGGCCGTTTTTGCCGCCGTCGGCATGCCTTCGGTACGCCACGCAGAGACAAGACCTGCCGCCATTGCCCGTAACCGTTCCCGCAGCGGCTTGGAATCAGGGCAGGCGGGACTCAATAAAGCTTGTCTATCAGCGGCCGCTTCGCGATCAGCCAGGCTGGCTTCCGGAGTGCCAGTCGATCTATCAGTGGCTGCGGGCATAGCCGCAGAAAAGTCGTGCACGAAAACCCTCGTGAGTGTCAGTGTGTTTTGGTGGGAGCAGAGTTTTGGGGCACCCTATTCTAGCGCAGACGCCCGAAGTGTGACACCCACCTGCCACAATCTTGAACCGGACAACCACCGTTCGAAGAACGGCGGTTTTTCGCCGCCTAAAATAAAGGTTAAAGACTCCGCAACCCGCCCCATTCGCCCGCGAGCTCGACTTGACAAGGCAGCGGCATCACGGCTTTTCAAAAAAGCGGGGCAGGAGGGAATCAACATGAAGCAGTCCACGACGCGTGAGGATCGGCTGAGGAACAATCTGCTCGAGATGGCCTTCGGAGAGTAACGATTGCCACTGGGCGGACCATTCAACCAGCGGATCGATGCCAAACTTGCGGCCGAGTCGACCTGTGTCGAGTGTGCCTCGCTTGAGCCCGAGCACCATTTCACGGATCAGCAGTTGCCGCTGATTCGGACAGAGGCCACGCTCGATCGGTAACTGACCGGCGTCGATGGAGGCTAGGTAGTCGTCCCAGTGGGTTGCATTTTGATAGTGGACACCAGACAGATGGCCAAAACTGGCCACGCCAAGCGCGGCAAGGTCGCTCCCTTCCCAGAGCATGTCGCGGTAATGAAAGTGCACGCGGACCGGGTCGCGCACGAGGGTGTACGCGCTCGACACGGCGTAGCCGCGACTCAGAAAAAACTCAAATGCCCAGTCGACCCAGGCGCGTTTGGTTTCCCAGTCCGCGACTGCGGTGGAGGTGCCCGTGTCGCGGGCATCACGCACAAATGTTGTATTGAGCGGGAGTTCCAACTGATAGATCGTGACACTGTCGGCTTCCAAGGCGAACGTTTGCTCGACGGTGCGCTGCCAGCTTTCAAATGTTTCTCCCAGCATGCCGGCGATCAGATCAACATTTGTGCTGTCAAACTCTGCCGCCTTGATCCAGTCCCACGCTCGAAGAATCTCGGCCGAAAGATGCGCGCGGCCATTGGCCTCGAGGATAGCATCGTCGAAGTTTTCAACCCCCAGCGAGATCCGTGTCATGCCTAGGGCTTTCAGCGAGTGGACCTTTGGCTCTGCCAGCGTTCCCGGCTCGCATTCAAAGGTGACCTCTTCGGCATCCATCCAGCCAAAACTTTTATGCAACCCGGCGACCAAACGCTCCAGCTGCTTGACACTCAGGAACGAAGGCGTGCCGCCACCGAAATAGACGTATCGCAGTGTACGACCGGCGATAGCACGACAAGCCGCTACCACTGCTGCCTCACGGGCCAAAGCCTGTGAATACCGTTCCACTTCCGAGGCAGAGGTGTCGGTGTAGACGCGGAAATAACAAAACTTGCACCGCTTACGACAAAACGGAATGTGCACATAGAGCCCCAGCGGTTGGCAGGTGGGCTCTGCGGCAAAGGCCTGCAAAACAGCCGGGACAGCAGCGGCGTGCCACTGGGAAAACGGCGGATAATTGGCGACAAAATAGCTACCCGGCTCTGTCGTATCGCTCATGAAAATTGTCTTCTCCGTCAGATTCAAGTCGCCGTCGGCCAACGCATCGGCAGAAACTCAGACCTGTGCATCGCTGCTAGAGGCCACGGGCTGCCAGCAGATCGTCAAAGTCGCGAAGATGATAACCGACATTGGTTTTGTCGAGCACTTTGCAAAGGCCTCGCAATGCGATGCCCATGCCATCGGGGCCACTGGTGCCACCAAACTGACCGCCCCCGCGCACGTGCGGCTCAAGATCAACAAACACGCCGGGGATGCCCCGCCGTTCCAGCTTTTTGGTCAAGGCTGGCAGGATCGTGGCTAGGTCGGTGAGAATTCGCTCGTGTCCACCTGCGCCCAGATCGGCGGGTACAAAATTGCCCAGCCCATTTTCGTCGACATGCTTACCGCGGGCCTTGCCCGAGACCTTCTCTTTTTGATAGTCCTTGATGTGCAACCAGCCCAAGCCGGGCTTCATCGCTTCCCATTGCCGGTAAACTTCTGCCGTCGAAAAGCCCTGCACGATGAGGTTGGCCGCGTCAAAGACGAGCACGAGGCCGGGATGGTTGACGCGACGGTGAATTTCGGCAAGGAGTTCGCCAGTGTGGCCGACAAGATTGGCCTCTACCTCTAACCCGAAGGTGAGGTCAGAGCGGTGGCAGGCCTCGGCAATCTGGCCGATCCGATCAACGGCTTCTTCGAGATAGTCGGCGGGCTTGGCTCCGCGAGGCGGATAAAATGAAAACCCCCGGATCAATTTTGTTTCAAAGGCGTGGGCCAATTCGCAGGCCCGCAAGACATCCTTGGCCAGATACTGCTTCCACGGCACAAATGTGTTTTTGCTGCCGTCCGGCTTGTCGAGGAGTTTTATTTTTCCAAGTGGCGAAGCGATGGAGGCAACATTGAGTCCATACGCATCCTCGAGGTGACGAATTTTTTGAATGTCGGAAAGCGTGAGCTTCATCACATTTTTAATGCCGCGGCCGACATCAATAAATCGCAGGCTGTAATACTCAAGCCCAAGCGCTGCCAATGCTGAAAACTGTTCTATGGCTGTGAGGTGAAAGGCTGATTCGTCTGCGAGGGCAGAGAGTAGAACTGCGGGAGTTCGAGCCATAATGCAAGCCTCTTACGATGGAGCAGGAAGGTGCTGGCCGGAGGGATACGAAACAATGAGGCGAGAAGAAATGCCGCCCCTGGGCGTGAAGTGAGCCGCGAGGGTTAATTGCCGAGGCGATAAGACGACGATGAGATCATCGAATATGCGGTTGGTGACGTTCTCATAGAAGATGCCCTCGTTCCGAAAGGCCTGTAAGTATAATTTGAGGCTCTTGAGTTCGACGCAGAGCATCTCTGGAATGTACCGCAAAGAGAGCGTTCCAAAATCAGGCTGGCCAGTCTTCGGGCACATCGACGTAAACTCTGGACAGATGATTTCAATCGTATAGTCACGCTTGCGAAACTGATTGGCGAAGGTTTCCAGTTGTTCTCGTGACGGCGGTTGAATATGAATGCTCATGATGGAGAAGATTCTGACATGAATGACGAGCCACTAAAAGAACCCCTCTTGAGCGGCGCACAAACGACTGGTGCAGGCCACGATTGTAGGCAAAAAAAACGAGCCGTTGTCCTTCTTTCCGGAGGCCTCGACTCGGCCACCGCTGCGGCATGGGCCTGCCGGCAGGGTTTTGCGTTGACAGCCCTCACCATCGACTACGGCCAGCGGCATCGCGTAGAGCTCGATTCGGCTCGGGCCGTGGCCAGTGCCCTTGGGATCAGCGATCACTTCACGCTGGCAGTTGATCTGGCTGCCTTTGGCGGAAGCGCGCTCACCGATCCAAGCCTGGCCATACCCAAGGGCCGTTTGGAATCTGAAATGACCCATGGCATTCCCCTCACCTATGTGCCAGCCCGCAACACCATTTTTCTCTCTTTAGCATTAGGTCTGGCCGAAGCTCGTGGTGCTCATGCGATCGTGCTGGGCGTCAATGCAGTTGACTACAGTGGCTATCCCGATTGCCGGCCAGAATTCCTGCGGGCTTTCGCCCAGCTTTCGCGGCTGGCCACAAAGGCCGGCATTGAAGGAGAGCCAATCGAGATTCTTGCGCCGCTGGTGAGCCTCACGAAGGTCAAAATCATTCAACTTGGTTTATTGCTCAAGCTTGATTATGGACTCACCACAAGCTGTTACGATCCCGATGATGATGGCCGACCCTGTCATGGCTGCGACTCCTGTTTGCTACGAGCGGCCGGATTTCAGGCAGCCGGTGCGATTGATCCGCGCTCTAGCCACGGTCAGGGCCGCCAGTATTCTGTTTGACATCTTGGAGAAAAACCAACTGTGCGCATCGCTGAAATCTACACCTCGCTGCAAGGAGAGGGCTTGCTGGCCGGCACGCCGAGCACATTTGTGCGTGTCAGCGGTTGCAATCTGCGGTGCCATTGGTGTGACACGCCGTTTGCATCGTGGGAGCCAACTGGTGAATACCGGACGGTCGAGTCACTGCATGCGGAAGTAGTCGGGCTGCGAATATCGCATCTCGTTGTTACTGGTGGAGAGCCGCTGATTTTTCCGGAGATTGTCGACTTGTGTTGGGGCCTGCGGCAGTCGGGCGTGCATGTGACGATCGAAACGGCCGGGACTGTTCTACCGGCAATTCGCGCTGCGTCAGCAGAGCCAGGAGCGATCGCCGACTTGATGTCGATCAGTCCCAAATTGTCCTCCTCTGGCCCGCCGGCCACGACGCCGGGAGATTGGCAGCGGCGGCACGTAGCGAGTAGGCGTCGCGACGATGTGCTTCACGCTTTGATGGCCATGGGTCCCTACCAACTGAAATTTGTCATCGATACTCCCGATGATCTCAAAGAAGCCTGTTTGTGGCTCGATGATCTGGGGATTTCTCAAGGCAGGGTCGATCGCGACCGCGTGATGTTTATGCCGCAGGGGAAGTCGATCGAAGAATTGGCACAGACGACAGCGTGGCTGGAAAAAGAATGTCGCCGAGTGCAGATTCAACTCGCTCCTCGACACCATATCGCCTGGTTTGGCAACACCCGAGGCACATGACTCAGGGCACGCAAGGGAGCCTCACGCGATCCAGAAGACCCTCTGCCAAGAATAGCTAGCAGGAATCTCAAGGCAGAAAACTCAGGCAGGTTGCTTGACCGGGCTATGGCCACGCGGCCCAAAGATGAGGACCATTACGGCCCCCATCGCAACCACCAGCATGCCGGCTAAAAACCAGGGACTGACATCGCTTCGCTGCGTGTGGGCAAAGGCCAGCGTTGTCAGCGTGTTGATGACAGGGGCACAGCCAAACACAACCGGCATGACAGTCAAAGGCTTACCGCCACAGGCGAAGGCGAGGATGGCACCAAGCGCCCCAAGGGCGCCCAGTGAACCAGCCGCCAGGCTCCAAAGACCCCCAGCAACATCCCACGTGCCTTTATCGGCCAGCGGCGATAAGAGAGCCAGCGGCACGAGCACGGCAATTAAAAAATAGGCGCCGCCAATACAGATCAGGGGTCGTAAACGACTCCCCTCCATCGACATCTGCCCACGGTGGAGCACAGGTCCATACGCACCCCAGCAGACCATTGCCATCGCCACACTCAACAGCACTTCGACAAAGCGTTCTGTCTGCTTGCCGACCGTTGGGACTAGCGGCGGCTCATCGCTCGGGGCAACGGCCAGATCACTGGCGACTGTTGCCACGGCTCGAGCAACGGGCTCAACGGCCTGAGGATGCGGCTTAAAGACAAGCACTGTGACGGCGCCAGTGATCACGAGAATCAAGCCTGCCAAAAACGGTGCTTTAAGCTGGTTGAACGACTTGTTCATCGCGGCCGTCAAGAGCGTGTTGACCACTGGTGCTCCGCCAAACACCAGAGGCATCACATAGATCGGCTTGCCGCCGAAATTGAGTGCAAGAATCACGCCCAGTGCGCCTAAGGCGCCTGCCGCGCCAGCGATCAAACTCCAAAAAACGCCCACGCTCGACCAGCGGCCGCGTTCACCGCTACGCACAAGCAGCACCAGCGGGATCAGCACGGCGATCAGAAAGTAGGCCAGCCCGACACAGACAAACGGTCGCAAAGGGGAGTGCATGGCTTCACGGCCAAAGTGCAAGACAGGCCCATAGACGCCCCAGCAAACAGCCGTCAAAGCAATCGCGGCCAGCATTCCCAAAAATTGCAACATTTTTATTTCCTGTCTCAAGCGTTTTGAAGCCAAGTATGTTCCAGCAGTTGCACCACTGCCTTTCCCACATCTTCCACGGTCTGCAGCCGCATGCAATCGCGATGCTTGAGCGGGCAGATTCGCTTGCCGCAGGGGGAGCAGGAGAGGTCCAGCCGCATCTCAACTAAGTGCCGCTGATCGGAGCGACTCAGCCGCGGGTCGATCGGCCCCAGCAGCACAACCGTTGGTGTTTGAAAGGCCGCTGCGATGTGACGCGGCCCGCTGTCGGAAGTCACAAGCACGGCCGCCCGCCGCAGCACGGCCTTGGAAAGACCAAACGGTAATTCTGGTTCGTCGGCTAAACTTTGTACCGCTGGGTGATTGGCAAAGGCGACAACCGAGCGAGCCTCGTCGCGATCGCCCGGTCCGCAGTGAACAAGCACTCGTGCCGTCGGAAAACGATCGAGCGTGAAGCGAGCGAGCTGTGCACATTTGAGATGGCCCCACGCTTTGGCAGGGCCATAGGCGCCGTTGTCGTTGAGCACGATGAGGGGACTGCCGGAAACGCATTGACCATCGGTCATGCTGCCGGGAAAGAGTCGGCCAAGTATGCCATCGGTCAAGCGTTCATCGGCCGATGTCGTGGCCAGTTCAAGTGTCAGTGGCATGCGCGGCACGCCGATATGCGCGGCAAGGTCCATCGCCTGGCCGGCAGGCGAGGCGGGTTCGATGCGAAATCCTTGGCGGGGTGGTGCGAGCGGATCGGTGAGCAAAAGTCGTCGCCAGTGTCGCGAGTAGCCGACGCGTCGCTTGGCCCCACCGGCAAAGGCGAGGGCAGCAGTGGAGAGGGAGTTGGGCACAATCAAGGCAATGTCGGCCCTGTCATCGCGCAACTTCCGTGCTACAGCGGTAAATCTATTGGCAGGATCCCGACTACGACGGTCGTAAAAAACTATTTTGTCGAGCCACGAAGTGCCCTCAAGCAGGTCGGCAAATAGGGGCTTACAGACACCGCTGATCCGTGCCTTTGAACCAAAGTGGTTTTGCAGGGCGCGCAGCATCGGTGTGGCCATGACGAAGTCGCCAACCCAGCGAGGCAGAATCACAAGGATGTGTATGGGAGCCATGGCAGCAGAGTATCCTCAGGCGACCGCCGGTGGCAAAGGCACAAAAGGCGTTCGAGCGTGAATCACGTCGAGCGTTTAGCTGTGCTGTGGTCTGGTGGGAATCGTTGCCTGGCTAGCAGCAAAGAGTCCGGCGGCAATCGCGGTCAGCAGGGAGAGTCCCGATGTCGCTACAATCCATCCCAGCGGCACGCTCGCACGGCCCTGCACGAGCGACGGCGTTACGGCGAGACAGCCCGACAAAGTGCCAATCATTAGGCCAATGCCAACCATGATCGCGGTCTCCAAGAGGATGATCTGGCGGATCCGCACGAGCGTAAATCCAACTGCCCGCAGCAGTGCAAAAGCACCAACTCGCTCCAGAACTCCCTGCATGGAAACGGCAGCCACGCCGGCTGTGCCTAGCAAAAGCCCCAGCGTGCCAAGGGCCTGAAAGCCTGCCAAAAATATATTTTGCACGGCGTACAGCCGATCGAGACGAGTAGCCGTGGGTTCAAGTGTCACGACTGAATCGGCCCAGGCTGCTCTCAGGCCGGTTGTTACCGAGGCTTTTTCGAGCAGCGATGACTGTCTCCCGGCCGCTCCCTGTGAATGATTTTCTCTCCCCGATCCATCGACGAGGGCCAACGCATATCCAGAGCGAGCCGGAAAGATTCTCACAAAATTCTTTTCCGAGATAAGTATCGCGCCCTGCAAAATACCCGGCTCCAAAAGTCCGACGATGACAAACTCAATCGTGGCCCCTGTTTCATCTGGCAAAGCAAAGACTGAGCCAACGCCCCCGAGCTTCAATCCCCACTGTGCCGTTGCCTGATCGAGGATGGCTGGAATCGGCTGCACTGCCCGAGGCAGGGGAGGTTTGAACTCAGGCGGAGGCATGGCTTCAAGCAAGAGCCAAGGGTTTTGTCGGTCGAGGGGCATTGCAGGCGAGTGCGTCGCGTGATCGACAAACCGAAACCCACCGCGAGCGATGAACGCAGGCCCCAGCCCCAGCACGGTTGGCTTTGCGGGAGCAAACAGATTGGTGCAGCTGGCATCGTCCCCGTCATTTGAGCGGATCAATGCGACGGTACAACGGGCCAGCGATTCGCTCTGGCTCTCCGTAAGACCCAGCGACGATTGCGTCTGGGGATCGGTGGGATCGATGCTGGTCGCTTTGCCAAAAGTGGCCAGAAAGGTCCAGCCGCCGGTTGGCCCGCGTGGGTCATTCGGCACGTGCGCGCTTGAGAGTGCAAAGGAAGAGACCGCTACGATGAGAAACTCAGCCATCGCAACAATGGCTACGACGGAAAATGTGCGGGATGGGCTGTGAGCCAATCCTCGCCAGGCCAAGGCTCCTAGTGTGCGGAGGGGTTGCCGTTGGCCGATGCGTCTGCCGGGCAGTGCGCACCGCGCGACCGCCAACAAGCCGCTGAGGGCCAACGCTCCGGAGAGAAAAAAAAGCCCCGGAGCCAATGCAGCATCCACGCGGCTGGCAATCCAGAGGACTGTCATCAGGGACAAAAGCGAAAGGCCCGCGATAGCTCCACAGGCGCGGCCGATCCGAGCCGAATGACACTTAAGATCATCGGCCGTTCCTTTTAAGAGTGTCAGCGGCAGCATTCGTGCTGCTCGCTGCGACGCCCACCAGATGGCCAGAAGCGAAAGAAGACCACTGACGATAGCCCCCGGCCAGATCGCAGCCAGCGACGGCCAGTCAGCCCCAAACACTTGCTGCGAACCAGTCGCCACGCTTTGAGTCCACGCTTTTGCAAGCCATGCGAGTAAAAGCCACGACCACAACGGGCCGACAAGAGTGCCAATCAAGATCCCCGTCACTGCCGCGCTGCCGCCGACAAAAACTAGGAGCCTCGCAATCCGACCTGGCGACCAGCCAATCGCCGACAAGATGCCAATGTCGCGTCGCCGTGAGGCCACTAAGAGAGTAAAGAGCAACCATTCCAGAATCAGACCGGCTGCCACCACAAAACTTGAAAGCCCGAGGAAAAGTCCACCAAATGGCGTCGATCCCTTGGCAGCAGTCAGGGCGAGCGTTCGCAGTGGCAGCGTTGTAATGCCAGCAGCAGCAGGTTTTATCGCAGTGGCTAGTGACTGGCCGAGCGTCGACTCTGCATCGTGAATGGCGACTGGAAGTTTTTGCGAGTCGGCATCCAAAGAGGCCACCGAGACATTGGGCCGTAGATGCCAGGCGGTTGTTTTTCCAAAACGACTGCCAGCCAATCGCCGCGCCAGCGTTAGCGATACAAATGCCTTCGGGGTCGTGCCGTACTCTTTCCAGTAACGATCGTCCTGATCCTGGGGTGGCGTTGTGCGCACGCGTGCGGCGTCAAATGGGAAGGGAGGATCCCAGTCGGCAATCGACTTTTCGTCAGTAATTCCCGCCACATCGGGGACGAGAGAGCGGGCAACGGCAGCCCCTCGCATCGCGGCAATGCCGCTGACCCGTAGCCGGCAGGATGTTTCTTCGACTCGACCGTGGAGTGTTTCGGGGAGAAAAAAGTGCACCTCGATCGTATCTCCAATCGCCACAGGGCGGCCTTGCTGGGCAAAGTCATGGGCCATCCAGCGGTTGATCACGATCTCCTCGGGGCCGGGCAGTTGAAGTCTCTGATTGGCGTCGTCGACGAGATCGCCAACCGGCAGCGAAGTGCTCTCGATGCCGATCACAGTCGAATAGGGAATGCTCGCTGGCGTTTTGATGCGTTCAGCGCTACTCCCTGCTTGGTCAATCATTGACATGCAATTGGCTAAAAAAACAAGCGACGGAGTGCCGCCCAGCGGGGCTAGGATCTGCTGGGCCGCGCGATCGATTTCGGGTGAAAGGATCAGCCGGCGACTCGAAAGCCGCAGGCCCTCTGACTCACTGGGGGATCGAAGTGACAGGCCATAATCTTCAAGCCCGGGAGCCAGATGCTGCTCCAACCATGCACTGGTCTGGCTAGATTCATTTCCTAAAAAAGCCGTGCCGATAATGGTGTTGGCCACATCGCCGCGACGTAAAATTTCCTGCGCTGTGGCCAGCGTTGTAAGAGCCAATCCGCCAGTCACCTGCGTTGGTCGCAGGGAAAACTGGCCAATGCCCTGGCGGGGCAAAATTTGATTCACACGCAAGCGGCGGCCAGTTGAGTCGGCTGAGCGAATGCCCAGCGGGCTGTCGGCTGGCACATCGGAGCGCGTCGCGATGCGGATGATCAGCGTGTCACCAACGCGGGCGTTGAGTGTTTGGGCGAGCGTCTCATTGATTGCAGCAGTGTCTGGCAAAAGAATATCGGGCGTGGGCGTGAAGCCCAGCAGGGCAGGATCCTCGCAGGCCAAAAGTGTGGCTCCAACCTCCGAAAGATATTCGGCGGCCGAGCCAGTCGGCTCACCTGCGCTCGCCGATCGGACGGTTTCCAGCGACACGCTCAGCACGATAGCCGGCACGATATGAGCAGGCGAGCCAGTCGCAAAAGAGTCGCCAGCCTCATTCATGTCAGCCAACTCACGGGCAAGCTGCCTTCGAAAAAAATCTTCCGTCAGCACTGCCGCGTCAATCTGTCCGAGTCGCGCTAGGGCGAGGCCGTGCAATCCGCGTTGCAGAGAGTCTGCAACGCCCATCGCCCCAGAGATCGTTGCCGCCACAATCCCGCACGCCAGCGTCAGGGCAGCTGCCTGCGGCCACCACTGCCAGAGTAGGCGGAGGGAAAGCCCGGCGATGCCCGTCATGGCCCCAGCGGTGTTCGAAGGGCTGCCCAGAGGCGGGGCAGGGGGGCTTTGTGTGGGGTCGATCATGGCAAGAGAAGTCCACTATGCAGTTGACAAATGCTACCGATGCGGCTTGCAACGCTTTGTGAATGGGTTGCAACAATAAGAATGCTTCCCAATTCATTCGCCATTTCCACGAGCAGATCACTCACGCTTGCGGCGGCCTGTGCATCGAGCTGTCCTGTGGGTTCATCGGCCAAAATCAGTTGCGGCGAAAGGCTCAGCGCCCGCGCCACAGCCACTCGCTGTCGCTCGCCACCGGAGAGTTCCGCAGGCATGTGGTGGGCCCGGTTGGCCAAGCCTACGCGAGCCAGCAAGCCTTCTGCGCAAACGACCATAGACGGCGACACGCACCCCGTGGCCAAGGCCGGGAGCAAAACATTATCAAGCGCCGTACAACCAGCAAGCAGATGGTGTTCTTGAAAAACAAAGCCGATCTGTTGGTTACGAAACGCTGCGCGGCCGGCCATATCCAGACCGCCGATGTCGACACCGCCGAGCCGCACCGTTCCCGATGTTGGCTTCTCCAGCGCACCCAAGATCGACAATAGCGTGCTCTTACCGGAACCACTCGGCCCCATGATAGCCAGTCGCTCTGTGGCTTTGAGACGGAACGAAACGCCGTTGAGCACCCGCAGCAATCCGCTCGGCATACTGAACTGTTGTGTTAGGCAATCAACCTCAAGCACATGATCCTCGACACTGGCAGGGGATTGCCCGGAACGCTGTCAGTCAACACAAAACGGTTTCAGTCGGAGAATGGTCTCGGCCGCTATCGGCACGGATTGAAGCGATTCATTAGGATTCACGCGACATCGTACGGCAACGACACGCCCCTGCGCCACCCATCGGCCTTGATGCTCAAAACGAAAGCCGTAGGTGATGCTCGAGCGGCCAATCTTCTCGATGCAAACACCGATGGAAAGCTCGTCGCCAAATCTCACTGCTGACTTGTAATCGCAGGTGACTGAAACACGAGGCCAACTCAACGTTGTTCCGTCGGCCTGGGGATCGACAACAAGAATGCCAACGTGGCGAAGCAGTTCGTGCTCTGCTGATTCCATCCAGAAAAAAAAGGCTGAAAAGTGGACGATTCCAGCAGCGTCAGTATCCCGAAACTCTGTTCGCCGCGAGACTTGGAAAGCACCCGTCGGCAAAAAAGCTATTGCAATTGGCAAGGAGACGTGGGATTGCTCCCCAGCAGTCGAGGCTTCAGAAGCAGCAGACAGTTTGCCGGTATTTGCGCGGCCGTTCACTCGCTCACTCTCCGACAAACGGCAAGAGCGCCATAAATCGCGCCCGCTTAATTGCACTCGTGACAGCGTGCTGACTCGCAGCGGTGCAGCCACTTTTGCGTCGGCCTAGAATCTTGGCTTGGCGGTTGACGAGTTTTCCCAGCAACTCCATGTCTTTGTAGTCAACGAACATTGGCCGAGGACGTTCGCCATCAACGAAGATGGGATCGCGGCGTTTGACCTTCAGACGGGGCTTGGCTTTTTTCTTGGCGAACTTGGCGAACTTGCTTTTTGGAGGAGGCATCAGGGAGTTCTTTGGTTTTATTTTTGAGTGAGTGGTCTAAGAAATCTGCTGGAAGAAAGTTGATCGACTGTTTTGCAGAACCCGCAGGAGTTGGGACGGTTGATCCCAACTCCTGCGGTGTTGCAATGCTTGACAAAGTTGTTTGGCAAGAGACACGATGGAAAAACAAAAATTTTTTGCCAGCAAAACGAATGCTAGTAGCGATCGCCGCCACGGCCGCCACCGCCGCCGCCGTATCCACCACCACCACCGCCACCACCGTATCCACCACCGCCGCCGCCGCCATAGCCACGACCGCCGCCGCCAGAGCGACCGCCGCCACCACCACCGCCGCCACCAGCGCGAGGCGTGCGTTCACGAGCCTCGTTCACTGTGAGAGGACGGCCGTTGATTTCAAAGCCGTTTAAGGCCGTGATTGCCGCCTGAAGACCTTCATTGGTCTCCATCTCAACAAAACCAAAGCCACGTGAACGACCGGTCTCGCGATCGGAAATCACTTCGGCAGCCCGCACGGCACCGTGCGGAGAAAACATCGCCTCCAAATCGGAGGACGTGGTGGACCAGGGGAGGTTCCCCACGTAAATCTTCC
Source organism: Planctomycetota bacterium (assembly GCA_003670865.1). GTDB lineage: Bacteria > Planctomycetota > Planctomycetia > Pirellulales > UBA1268 > BAIKAL-G1-2R. The sequence continues at coordinate 16,851 of QWQJ01000031.1, forward strand.
CAGACATAAAAACAACCTCTATAGAATCAGGAGCTGGATTAGCGAAACAAAAATCGACTCTATCGACCATCGCTGGACGCACAAAACCGCAACTCCCGAACGGACTGGAGTGCAGACGAAAGTCAGTCGTACAATTCATCTTTTATCATCTTCCGAGACGGGCCACAACACCTCCGGCGATAAACGCCCGACTGGAGGCCTGCCGTATGGAAAAAAACCAAATTTTCGAGCCTTTGGCTCTGTTTTGGCCTAATCGGGCGGGGCGGAGAATGCCGGGACGGTATTTCAGCTTCTGCGTTAACTGGAGATCGTGCCGTTCTGAGAAGTCGTGAAACCGGCCTGTTGCCGTGCGGCTCTCGAGAGTCAAACACGCCGTGTATCTTCTACTTGTGAAGAACTCGCGGGCCGTCGGTGCGGTAGGATCCAACGCCCCCTTGTGTCCGCTGACCGTGCCACCAATTGAGATTTATTTTTTCCGAATCAGAAGGCCCGTGTAGTCGGTGCACCAAGTGCCTTCGCCAAGAAAACGCTCCTCGCCCCGAGGGCTTTTTTCCCGCGCTCCTCCTCCGACAAAGTAGCCTTCTTCATGCGGCGATTCTGTCGGCTTGGCAAATGGTGAAATCGATTCGGGATTGCCCGCACGATCGATGGCGTTGCCTTGAAAATGCTTGCGCTCAAGAGCCGGACGACCCATGTGTGCCCGCAGCAGTTCGAAAATAATGAGTGCACCGCCGGCGATGCCGTAGAGCAAGCCGCAACGACTGCTTCCTCCGGGTACTTGTGACTCAGCCGCCCATTCGACCCCATAGGCAGCGACGGCCAACAGTGAAATGATCGAGACGGCAATGATCCAACGACGATCCTTAGGCCACGTTTTGCCGCCGATAATCAAAACCGCCTTCGAGTTAAGACGTGCATAAAAATTGCCCAGAATCACTCGAACAATGCTACAAACTTTTCCCAGTACGGGCCAATCCAGTGGGGATGTCAGGCGATGATGGACCGAATGACGCGGGCTTCTTCGACACCGGTCAGCTTTTGATCGAGGCCTTGAAAGAGATAGGTCAACTCTTCGTGGTCAATGCCCAGCAGGTGCAGGATCGTGGCGTGCAG
>QWQJ01000100.1 GCA_003670865.1 Planctomycetota bacterium
CGTCCGGGTACTTCCATTCGCAGTATCGAAACGAGCTTCTTGGCTTCATCCGAGAACGTCCGGAATCTCGCCGATCGGCAGTGGCCCCTCGCTAGCCCGCTGCTGACTGAGTATCCGCTCACTTACAGCTACGGCGACCCATCAACGCACGAGATCGTGGAAGACACGCTGCATCCCGGCATTTTCTGGATCAGCGGTCAACTCCACGATGCCTTGGTTCGGTTCGACTCAACGACTGGCGTCCGTACGACGTATCAGTTGGATTCGGGTGCCAAGCCGCACGGCATCACATTGAATGCCGCAGGCCAGATGTTTGTCTCACTGGAAAGACTGAGCCAGGTTGGGGAGTTTGACCGAACGACTGGGCTTATTCTTCCGTCGTCAATTGTCGACGTGAGTCTCATAGTCACCGGAGCACCCGGGCCAATGACCTCCTCACCACACGACATCACGATGGGTGCCGACGGCGTCACCATTTGGTTCACGGGTAAGGCAACGTCACCTATTGGGAAGATTAACCCCGATCGATCGGTCAACCACTACCAACTGCCGACCCTTGGTGCTTTGCCGATTTACTTGAACCTCGGACCTGACGGAAATATCTGGGGAACCGAACTACAAGGGAACAAGATTCTGCGAATCACATCCACCGGCGTGGTAACTGAATTTACAATTCCGACCTACAACAGTCGCCCGATTTCGATCTTTCCCGATCCGCTAGGCCGGCCTTATATGTGGTTTACTGAGGAAGCTGGCCATACGATCGGAAAGATTAGCACGACGACTGGCGTGATTGAAGAATTTCAGGTGCCCAATACGCAGAGTAATATGATTTTGGCGAGCTTGGCATTCGACCGCGACGGCAATCTCTACACGCACAGTTATGTCAATCACAATAGCGCGACTCCGCCTGGCCCGGACTCCATCGTGAAACTCAGCCGTGAGAGTTTGTTCGCTGCGGCTGGAGATCTCTCACATGTGCAGGTGACCAACTACCAGGTGCCGTCGCGAAATACTGTGTTTCATCGCATCGCGCTTGGTAGTGATGGAAACATGTACTTTACAGAACTTGCAACGGACAATGCTGGGCGACTCCTTGTCGGCACAACGCCGCCCCCACTTTCCATTTTCACATTTCAATTTGGTATGTCACTTTTTGAGCAAACCGTAGTGGTCCGTACCGCGGACGATGACGATTTTTTTTCACTCGCGACGACTGAGGCTTGCCCGCACAATCCGTGGGTCAAAGGCAGCGGTGAGCCGATTGATTCACCGGCCATGCCTGCTTGAAAGAGGTGCTCGTCCACAACGAGCGCGCACGGGGTCGTCGAGGAAGCTCTCCCTTTTCCGGCTTTTATCGATCCTTGGCCTCTTGACACATCCATTTTTAAACCGCTTGTAGCGAACCCGCGAATCGGATCACAATAGGCGATTTAACGCTGGATCTCAATTCACACTATAAAAAATGACCGTCTCAACGATGAGCCACACAGTCAATCGCACCTCACCTACTGCACTTCCACAATTCATACTTCTTTCATCGCGTGGCAAAAAGTTGGCAGCTGTGGTCATCGCCTCAGCGTTGTTGTGCCTTTCGGCAACGTCTCTGGAGGCTGTTGACACTGCGGGAACACTGGCTTGGGATCTGCCCGCCCTTACAAAGACCCCGACAATTCATCCCGCCGAGGACCGTCCCGCTAGCGGCATGCGTTCACTGTTCTACGAAGGCGCTGATTACCATGGCAAACCTACATGGGTGTTTGCCTACTACAGCACCCCGCAAGGAGAGCCACCAGTTGGCGGATGGCCGGCGGTGGTCTGCGCTCACGGCGGAGGCGGTACGGCCTATCCTGAATGGGTGAAGAAGTGGAATCAAAATGGCTATGCTGCCATCGCCATCGATCTCGAGGGGCATCTACCCGGTGGAAACTCGCATCAGGTGGAAGGCAACTTTCCCGTCGGACAATCCCATCCAAACGCCGGGCCTGCCCGAATTGACTGGTTTGGCGATCGGGACCTGCCCGATCGAGAGCAGTGGTTTTACCACGCTGTCGCTGATTGTGTTCGAGCCCATTCACTGCTCTGCTCATTCCCCGAAATCAATCCCCAGAAGATTGGCCTGAATGGTATTTCCTGGGGCGCAACTGTTGCCAGCACGGTGGCAGGGGTCGATCCGCGATTTGCATTTGTAATCCCAGTCTACGGCTGCGGCTTTATCCACGAATGTGACAGCGACGGACTCGCTCAATGGTTTCCCCCAAAAAACATGACCGCTCAACAGTTTGAGGATTACCGCACGAAGTGGGACCCATCGGCGCACTTACCACATGCAAAGATGCCGATGCTCTGGGTGAGTGGGTTTACCGATCCTGTTTTTCCGATCAACATTTTTGCTCGGTCGGCCAAGGTGGCAGGAGGCAAGAGCCTCTTATGCGTGCGACCCTGGGTGATCCACGCCCACGGTTCAGGCTGGGACGAAGTTTGGGAGATCTATGCGTTTGCCAATAGTATTGTCAAAGACGATCCACCGATGCCAAGCCTCGACTGCCCAAAGATTGAGGCCCAAGACGGCCTCGTGCATGCGGCGTGTAAAGGGAATCTAAAAGCTGCCTCGCTCTGTTTCACGACATCCGCCGGAAAATGGAAAGACCGGCATTGGGCCAATATCGCCTGCACGATCGGCACAGGCGAGGTGATCGCCAGCAAGACATTGCCTCACAACACAAAGGCATTTCTCATCAACGCCACCGACACTCGCGACGGCACCGTTAATTCTGAATTGGTGGAAGTCAACACACCATAACCACGCTTGTCTCAATTGGGATTGAGGTCCGTTGAGTCGCTCGGAGGCCAGACAATATCCTGGGTGTCGGGATCGTCGGGCTTCTCCTCGACAGGTTCACTCTGTTTTACTGCCTTTGCTCCGAATACATCTTTCAACCACTGCTTGAATGTAGTTGCTGGGTTATCGACGATGATCGAGACAATGCTGGCGTAGTCGTCAGTCCAAAGCGGCACATCGGGCCACGCCGGGTCGGGATCTGTACGGGCCGCCGCGATCTCCTCACTGTTGAGAATCGCAGGACTGTTCGTGACGAGAATCCAGGTAGAGGAGTAGACCCCCGCATCTTCTTCTCCACTGCCGCTGATAATGACGGCCTGCATGCCCACATGGGCGGCCAGTTTTAAGACGACTGGCTCCAGATCGAGGTAGCGGTTTGAGACATGCACCGCAATGACGCCATCGGGCCGAATGTGCCGTTTGTAGATGTCAAAGGCTTCCTTCGTGAGCAGGTGGATCGGAACGGCGTCACTTGAGAAGGCGTCGAGCGCAAGCACATCAAACTCCTGTGGGTCTTCGCGTTCCAGCGACAGCCGGGCATCACCGAGAGCAATTTCAATCCTCGCAGGGCTCTCCTTTAAAAACGTGAATGTGCTTCCTTGTGGCCCCGCCAAGCGAATGACTTCGGGATTGATGTCGTAAAATCGGTAGCAATCTCCTCGAGCACCGTGCGCGGCCAGCGTGCCTGTGCCAAGACCAACCACGCCAACCCGCTTGCCTTTTTCTGGAGTGTGACGCAGGGCCATGCCGACGCCACTGCTATTACCGTAATAAGTCGTCGGCCAAAGCACATGATTGGCATGGGTGTATTGAAGACCGTGCGTGATGCGACCGTGACGCAAAAGAAGGTAGTGATTCAGCGGATCGTCCGTCGCATATTCCATCACCGCCAGCACACCATAAAAATTTCGCGAATTTCTAACGGCCCAACGATTGGCACTTTGTGCCTGCGACCAGAGCCCCCACCCCAGTCCGCCTGTCAGTAGTAGCAGCGGAATCCAGGCCGGTACCAATAGACGCGGCAGAGGCAGTCGGCTTTTCTTGAGTAAACAGATGAGCGTGAAAAGGAGGCCACTTGAAAAAAGAGCCACGTGGAATTCAAGGTATGAATTGAAGCCTAGCGGGGCGATGATTGCCACAAAAAAGCCACCGAGGGCGCCGCCGGTGGCAATGGTGAGAAAATAGGCCGTCAGCCGTCGCGGGGCTGGACGCAGTTGGTAAAGCTCGCCATGACAAACCATGCAGGTGACAAACAGCGTTGCGGAGTAGACCAGCAATTGGCCAGCAATATTGATCTCCACGCCCTGAAAAAGTGCCCAGACAACTGCCCCCCAACAGGCAATAAGCGCCAGGCCATACCACTCTCGGCAATACCAACGAGAGCCGTCGAAGGCGATGATGAAGGTGATCAGGTAGATCGCTAGAGGCAGCACCCAGAGAAACGGCACCACGGCGATGTCCTGACATATTTTATTGGTTGTCGCCATCAGCAGAATGGTGGTGCAGGCGGAAAGGAGCAGCCAGAGAATCGTACGGCCGGGCACGTTTTTGATCTCGTCAGTTTCCTCGATCTCATGTATCGGTGCGGCCGATAACGGATTATTGGAAGCGTTCCAGAGTCGCTGCACGCACCATCCACAGGCCACAGCAAAGATCACCATTCCCAGCGACCACCATCGGGCTTGGCTCGGACGAGTGAGCGTGGTCTCAATCAGGAGCGGATAGGCCAACAGCGCCACTAACGATCCCGTATTCGAGAGCGCGTAGAGGCGATACGGCGAATGGCCTGAATGAACGCGGGCAAACCACGCCTGCATCAACGGACCCGTCGCCGAGAGGGCGAAGTATGGCAGACCAATGGTGCGGGCCAAGACGATCAAAATTTCAAGAATCGGTTCGCCATCACCTACGGGAATAAGCTGAGGACTGGGGACAATCGGCAACGCCGCGAGTGCCATGACGATGACAACGCTATGGACGACGGCCTGCTGTCGCGGTTGCAGGAAGGTTATCAGCAGGTGCGCATAGGCATAACCGGCCAGCAGTAAACACTGAAAAAAGAGCAGGCACGTTGTCCAGACGCCGGGACTTCCACCAAACCACGGTAGAATGTACTTACCGATCAAAGGCTGAACCAAAAAAAGCAGAAAGGCGCCAGTCACAATCGCCACAGCAAAAGGGAAGACGGTGCGACTTGTGGCGGGAACGGGTGTATTCATGCAGAGTGGGCAGTCAGTGTGGGCATCATTTTTGGGAATGCGTTGCGTTCTACCTAAGCCCCGATCGAATACTCAAACCGTGACTGCAGCTCGATTAGGCGGCCACCCTCCTGCGACTGCGTCGCGGCTCCAATCACTTCCAGCACATGCACCGCATGCTCGGGGGTGATCAAAAGTGACCGGCCCGTGAAAAGACTCTCTGCCGCAAGAGAGGCCCCCATCTGCCAGCAGAAACCACTGGGTTCAATGACATGCCGGCGAGTGGAGGGTGCTTCGAGCGTTGCCAGATCAACGGCACGAGGATCCCAGTCGTACCCCACCAAGCCCATCGTTCCCTCGCTCCCAATGATGCTGAGCGTTTCGCGGGTTTCCTCGCCAGACTTGTCATCGTGCGGATGGAAGTAATGAAAGCCCGACTGAACGTGTGAAATCACACCGTCACCGTGATTCATCAGTAGCATCGCGTTGTCATCCGCAACAACTTGAATTTCTCCCACCCGTTCACTTTTTCGTGTCGGGGTTACAACGCTTGTCATGGCTGTGACCGATCGGGCAGGGCCGAGGAGACCAGTCAACGTTGTGATGTTGTAGACAGCTAAGTCGAGCAAACTGCCACCGCCCTGCTGGTGGACAAATGCCGCCCAGTTGGGTCCGTTATGACCGTACTGGGCATGCGCCGCCACCACTCTACCCAGCTTTCTAGATGCCAGTGCCTCTGCAATAAATGCAAATGCAGGACTGGCAACCACCACCGGTACGCTCCGTATCCAGCGTTCGTTTTTTTCTGCGAGCGCTAGCAGCGACTGCGCGGCCTCGAACGAATTGGCGGGCGGTTTTTCGCTCCACACATGCTTACCGCTAGCGAGCGCTGCTCGATTAAGCCGCTCGTGCTCCTGCATGTCTGTCAGATTGACTAAGAGATCAAATTCTGCACCTGCCAGCATGCTCTCGATCTGCGGATAGACGTGAGGGATGTTGAAGGCCTTGGACAAGGCCTCCGCTCGGGCCGGGATGATATCGCAGGCACTGACCAACTCAGCGTGGGGGGATGCGCGGAGGTGCGGGAGATATGAGGCTGAGACATTGCCGCAACCGATGACTCCCACGCGCATGCGAGTGGGCGGGTTAGAAGCGGCGGCCACAAAACTGGGAAACGCACTTACCGCAGTGGTGCTGAGGGCGGCAGCAGAATAGATAACATCGCGACGATCCATGGTGAGCATCGAATTCATCCTGATCAGTGTTCTTTCAATTCAAAGCAGAGGCGCTCAAATCTGCTATGCCGCTCAAGCATCGTCTGAAATAATTTGTTCCGAGGTCGATCCGACGCTACGCTCCTGTATTATTCACGATAGCGAAGCATCGTACAACGCAAGAGTCTCACGACAGCCATCGCAGGCGTGCAGGCCAAGGCTATTGACGCTATCTTCAAGCGGTGTTCGGCAGCACGATTCACAGAATCAAATTGACATCTGGTCTATAAGCGAGTCTCCCAGAATTGACCCGCGGAGTCTTTTCCCAATTACAATTCTTCGACTCTCTCACGCCAGGCGGCCACGGAGACTAGACGAACGAACCCCCAAGCAAGACGCGGATCGTAACCAATTGAAATTGTTCGACTTATAACCGGACAGCAGTGAAACCATATTAAAGATTTCCCGCTCATCGTCAGGCAGGCTGGCGGCGGCTTCGTGAAACTTCGTCCACGAAACCTCCCTATCGACTGCCTGCTCATCGTGGGCAGCAAGCATAATCTTAAAGACATCCTCGCCGTTTACTCGGAGGGAATTTGTTTGGTGATTCTTTGCATACGATTCCGGGCCTGCATGTTTTCTGGCTAAATCTAATAACTCCCTGCGGATCTGCAGGGCTGCGAGGCTGATAAAGTGCTGGGCATCGACGGGTGTGACATCGGCGAGTGCCTTATTCATACGGAGGGCAGCACCCTGAACGACATCGTCGGTATCATCCCAGCGGCGCACTTGAGGAAAGCCCCGCAGCATTCGATGGGCCATTGACTGCATTCTTTGGCAGGCAATTCTCATGAGGTGCTGTCGGGCAGAGACATCGCCCTTGGTAAACAGGTCGAGATATTTATCTAGTGCGTTGTCAGACTCATCATCTGGGTTCTCGATTGTCCACATCTACTGTTGAATATTCCGGTCTGTTCAGCTTGTTGTGACGCTCTCCTTAGCGAGCATACCCACCCGATTTACCGGGTGTCAAATGCGTCTTTCACCCTCGACGTTCGATCGATTCTCATCGCATGGCCGCTGCAGTACGGCTCTTGGGCCTTGACGGGAAGGGCTCATTCGACCCTTCAGATCTGCGCGCGTGACCTACAGAAGTTTTAACCGGGTGAAAAAAAGATCTCTGCCACTGTTCTCGTGGTAGTCCTTGGGCCCTCATGAATCATGACGCGATCCTCGTCGACTACCCCCGCTGCCAATCGCCAGACTTTTAGCTGGGCTGCACACTGGCCGCAGATCGCGTGGGTCTTGCTGGACTGGGCTGCCAGCGCTTTTTCTACGATTTCGATCGTGCTGGTTGTGGCCTATGTGGAGAAGATCGTCTTTGCTGATAACGCGTGGGGCGTGCCCGGTGGTGTTGTCTGGGCGTGGACTCTGGCTGCTGGAATACTGGTTTCTGCGCTGGCTGCTCCGTGGCTGGCCGCCTGGGCGGATCGTAGGCAAGCGCACAAGCAGGCGCTTTTGCTCAGCATTCTTGTCGGGAGCATCGCGTGTCTTTTCTTAGCAGCGGTGCCGCCGACTGCCCGTCTAGCGATTGTCGTATTCATTGCCACAGCCTCTGTTGCCTTTGACATGGCCGCTATTTTTATTGGAAGTTTGCTACCACGACTGGCTACAGGCCAGCAGGCAGACCGCCTCTCGGCCACGGGATTTGCCTGCGGCTATGCCGGAGGAGCGATTGCGCTGGTGTTGGCGACAACCCTTGTTGCGGTCCGCGAGAGCCTTGGGCTCACTATGACTGTGTCTTTGAGACTATCGTTTGCTGTAATGGGAGTGTGGTGGCTGATCTTTTCGCTACCAGCCGTCTGTACGCAGATGGGAATAGAGCTAAACGGCCAGCAGGATGGGGAGTCCAGTGACACATCTGCCAACGCACTCTTTGCTTTTGCCCGATCGCTTTTTGACCGTCACGGTGTGGCCCGCTCGCTCGGTCAGATCCTCGTGGGTGCCATGCTCGTTCTCGGCGCTGTCCAGACGGCAATCTCACAATTTTCGTCGTTGGCTCTCGAAGAATTTCACCTCGATGCAACAGCACTCGTACGACTGGTGCTGCTTGTGCAAGTGATCGCTCTTCCCGGTGCGCTTTTTATTGGTTGGCTATCGGTGCGAGTGAGCCGTCGTGGGAGCCTTTTTCTCTGTCTGGCTGGCTGGGCTATCGTGCTCTTACTGGCATGGATCGTGCGTACGCCGGCAGAAGTGACGGCACTGGCTGTGCTTTTAGCGCTTGTTCTGGGTGGCTTGCAAAGCGCGCTCCGCGCCACCGTTTCGTCCCTCACACGAGCAGGCCGAAGTGGCGTTACCTTTGGCCTCCTACAAGTTGGCACAAAGCTAGCAGGCTTTCTGGCCAGTGTTCTTTTCGGCAGCGTCTATGCGGCCACCGGGCATCCCCGCAGCGGCCTCATCGTATTGCTCGTACAACTGCTGATCGGCGCCTGGATTCTGCTCAAGCTCACCGGTCGCTCAACCGTCGCCGGGGACGACTGCATCACTCCCCACCCCTGAGATCGCTTGCCGTCACTGAATGCCCAGCACGTCTCGCATGGAATAAAGCCCCACAGGTTGGCCGACAAGAAAAGCTGCGGCGGCCAAGGCACCACGAGCGTAACAATCGCGATTGGTCGCTCGGACATTCAGCGAAAGCGACTCGCCGTCGAGCCCAAACAAAATCGTGTGCTCCCCCGGATTGTCTCCGGCGCGGATGGCGTGGTAACCGATTTCGTTGACGGGCCTAGCTCCCGGACGGCCATCGCGGCCGTGGGTCTCTCGCAAAACGCCCATCACATCTGAGACGATTTGCCCAAACTTCAGCGCCGTGCCACTCGGAGCATCTTCCTTGTGGCGGTGGTGACACTCCAGAATTTCCACATCGCTGCGGACGCCGACGCTCTGCAGGAGTTCGGCGGCCCGACCCACTAGATCCATCGTAATATTCACCGCTAGGCTCATGCTCGGCGACTGGAGTATCGGGATTTTTTGCGCCGCATTGGAAATCGCTTGCCGATCGGCTTCCTCGAGACCCGTCGTTGCCACTACAAGCGGCAGATGAGCTTGTACACAGGCGGCAGCGATGCCAGCCACAGCACCAGGCAGTGAGAAGTCAATGACCACATCGGCTGGGCAGGTCCACGCTTCACTCACCGTCACGCCACTTGCGGAAATACCAGCTAGAACACCCGCATCGATGCCGAGTTGAGCGTGGCCAGCGCGTTCAATGGCTGCGACAAGTTGCCACGGCACAGAGTCTGATGCAGCACAGGCAACGATGCGTTGGCCCATCCGACCAGCAGCACCATGGACGACCAACCGCAGGGTATTGGCGTGACGCAAAGAGGCCTTTGCCATCGTGTGACTCCAAAATTTTTCGCAGGGCGGAAGGCCCGCTTTGATCGAACAAGAGCCTACTGGTATAGACCCTGACGATCGGGTCTGACAAGCCTGTCCGCCCCCTCATGGCGACACTTTTCTAAGCCTTGGAAATAGATCACCTGACATCGCGGGGTGGTCCAACGCGACTCACTCAAATCCTCAACCTCACGCTCAAGCCCTGTGGCTTAGCCGTACAGATCAATCGCTTGCACGATTTCGTCGAGCCGATTCCCAACGCTGACGGCTCGGTTGGCAAAGCTCGCCCGGCTCACACCGCGACTTCCTAGCACTTCATTGAAGAGCGATTGATCGGTCGTGTGATAGGCCACGGTTGCTGTCGGGTCTTTTAATTGATGGCCTGTCAGAATGCAAACGACGCGTTCATCGCGGCCGATCACGCCTTCAGCCACCAGTTGCTTGGCGCCCGCAACGCTGGCCGCACTCGCCGGTTCGCATCCCAGTCCGCCCGCGCCAACCTGCGCCTTTGCATCTAAAATCTCTTGCTCGCTTACCTCACGCACCACGCCGTCGCAAACCTCAAGCGCTCGCAAGCATTTATTGAGATTCACCGGCCGATTGATTTCAATCGCACTGGCAATCGTGTCGGCCCGCTTTTTCTGACGGTCAAGTTCGTCGTAGTAGTGGCACGCAGGCGACAGATCGGCCCGACCTCCCTGCCAACGCAAACCGCGGTTGTGATAGAGTTCGTAGAGCGTGTTAGCGCCAGCAGCGTTGATCACCGCCAAACGAGGCACCCGGTCGATCAGTCCCAGCTTTCGCAACTCGGCAAAGGCCTTGCCAAACTCGCTAGAATTACCCAAATTTCCGCCCGGCACCACAATCCAGTCGGGCACTTCCCATCCCAGCGATTCAAGCACCCGGTACATGATCGTCTTTTGGCCTTCAAGCCGGAACGGGTTGACGCTGTTGACAAGATAAATCCCTAGCTTGCCCGAGACTTCCTTGACCCGCGCCATCGCGTCGTCAAAGTCGCCAGCAATCTGAATCGTCAACGCTCCGTAATCCAAAGCCTGCGAAAGCTTACCGTAAGAAATCTTGCCCGAACCGATGAAGATGATGCCCCGCATCAAACGGGTGACGGCACAGTAAACAGCCAGAGAAGCGCTTGTGTTGCCAGTTGAAGCACAGGCCGCACGGCGGGCACCGATCATGCGGGCGTGCGTAAATGCTGCCGACATGCCGTTGTCTTTGAACGATCCCGATGGATTGAGCCCTTCGTATTGCAAATACAAGCGGCCCGGTTTCATGCCAATAAAGCTGCCCACCCCATCGGAGGCCGCTAAGAGCGTTTGTCCCTCTCCGATCGTGACCACCGACTCTCGCGGGGCAAATGGAAGAAGTTCGTGAAACCGCCAGACGCCACTCGTAGCCAAGGGGTCGCTGCGACGCATCCACTTGCGTTCAAATACTTCAAACGATGTCGGCGGGCGGAGCCGATCCCAGTCGTACGAGACATCCAGCAGATTGCCGCAAGCAGGACAGGCCGTTAACGCTTCCTCAACTGAAAACGTAGCACTACAGGCAGGCGAAATGCACTGCTGAAAGACAACATCGGTGCGAGCAATAACGGCCACAGACAGACTCTCCGACAACTCCTCACATAGATTTCGGCACGGCAACGGCCCGGGCTGTGGAAAGAGTTTTCTGAGGGTCACAGTCTCGAGCCACAACCTCTTTTCGGCAGTTTCACCGAACCCCCACACGATACTCTAAAAATAAGCTATCGAATGAAAAATACTCGACTATGCCTGCCGCTCCAGACTGCCAGTTTGACAGGCCTGGCAATCGTAGGTACATCTTTAGATGTTTATTTCGACGGTATAGGAATTGCCGTGAGTACGCGTAAACTTTACGGGCAGGTTGGGCGATGCAGCGGACAGACAGCGGTTTTGGTGAGCGTGCAACTTTCTGTTTTTTTTGCTGGTACGATTTTACTCTCAGGTGAAATATTCCGATGAAAGCGGCTGAAACAAAGGTTTTTCGGACGGCGTTGATTGCGATGCGTGCGCGTCTGCGGGGTGATGTTTCGGCCATGGCTGACGTGGCCTTGCGAAAAACGCGATCCGAGTCCAGCGGCGATTTATCGACGATGCCAACGCACATTGCCGATCTGGACTCAGACGGCTATGAGCAGGAATTTACCCTTACGCTGATGGCCAGCGACGAGGACACGCTCAACCACATTCATTCAGCCTTAGAACGGATTCGCACAAAGACCTACGGTATCTGCGAGGAATGTGCTGGGGTGATCTCCAAAAAGCGCCTCGAAGCCATTCCATTTGCTGCTTTGTGCATTCGCTGCGCTGAGAAAGAGGAAAATCAGTATCCTACTCAACCGGGGCAACCCCGTTAGTGATCTTCGGCACCTTCGGCCATATCTCAGCCTAGAAGAATAGGTCGTCATCCGATTGCAATGTGTTGAGGGACTGCTGTTTTTTTGGGGAACAACTGGCTGTTCGCACGCTCTGCGAAATAGGCGACGGACTGAAATGCCCACACTCTTTCGAGGCTGGTTTACTTTTGTCGCCATTGCCATCGCAGCGGCAGCGATCGACCTTGTCACAAAATCGTGGGCCTTCTTAAGCCTCGGCATGCCCGGAGAACAGCCCGGCATCGTGCTGGTGCCCAAGATCCTTCTGCTCGAAACAAACCTCAATGAGGGAGCGCTGTTTGGGATGGGGCAGGGGATGGGATGGTTTTTTGCGACCGTTTCCTTGATGGCCATTGTCGGGATTCTCGTGATGGTGTCGCGGCCAGTGACTCGCACCGATCGTGGGTTGGTCATGGCATTGGCCCTCATTACAGGCGGCATCGTTGGGAATCTCTTTGACCGCCTGGGCTTACCTCATTTAAAGTGGCACGCACCAATCGATCGAGTCGGCACCGATGTTCTGGCCGTCCGAGACTGGATTCATTTTAAACTCGATGGCATCATCGATTGGCCTATTTTTAATCTCGCTGATTCATGGCTCATGATCGGTGCGGGGGCGTTGTTATTGTTATCGCTGAGGCCGCAACTCCTCCTTGAGAACACCAACACCCAAAACACAGGGACTGCCACGCTGTGCAAACCGGACCCCCAACGAACGGAACAAACGCCGTGAAACAGACTGGTTTTGCCGAATCAACTCGCGTGTCCGCTGCATGCGAGGCGCGGCTGACGGTGGCGTTCAGGGCAGTCGCTCTGGCAAATCTGGAAACGCTCCGCTGGTTTAAAAACTCCGCCCTTGCCGTCACCCATAAAAGCGATCATTCGCCTGTTACGCAGGCCGACCTCGCGGCCGAGGCAATCCTCAAGCGAGAACTCTTGAACGCCTTTCCTCGCGACTCTTTTTTAGGTGAAGAATCGGGCAGCGTCAGCGGAACATCTGGTTACGAATGGATCGTCGATCCCATCGACGGCACCAAATCGTTCATCCGTGGCGTGCCTCTCTACGCCACGCTTATCGGCTGTCGCCATTCAGGGCAGGGGGTGCTCGGCGTGATCGCATTGCCAGCACTCGACGAAATGGTGTACGCCGTAGCAGGGGGAGGCGCTTGGCATGTCTGCGGCCAGAATCAACCTACGGCGGCGCGAGTTTCTACTCGTTTGACGCTGGCCGAGAGCTTACTTTGCACAAGTGATTTTACTTCGTTTGCCCGGCGATCCCGCAAATCTACCGATGGCAGTGACGCCCAGAATGGGCTCAAGCGATCCGGAGACATGATCCGCGAGAATCTTGAGGCGGCCTGTCTTGTCTGTCGTAGCTGGGGAGACGGCTACGGCTATTTACTCGTAGCAACTGGCCGAGCCGATGTGATGATTGATCCACTCATGAACGCCTGGGACGCAGCCGCCGTGGAAACGGTTGTTCGGGAGGCGGGCGGCACATTCACCGACTGGCAGGGCCGAGAGCGAATCGACTCCGGTGAAGGACTGGCCAGCAATTCGCTGGTTCACGCTGAGGTGCTGAACGCTTTGCAATAAAACCAGTGATAGCCACCTTTTTTTGCCGGTGCGGGAGTTCGTCTTGCACGAATTGGCCAAACGGCTATTCTTACAAATTCATCGGCCCCGTATGGCCCTTTACTGGTTCTTCTCAAGGTTCTCATACCGAGTTCCTTCGATTCCTTAGATACAAAGAGTATTTACACGTGGCACGGTCCTGTCAGGTTTGCGGCAAGGGTTTCTCGATGGGAAACAGCGTCACCATTCGCGGTAAAGCGAAGTACCTCGGCGGCGTTGGTACAAAGGTCACGGGCATTACCCGCCGCAAGTTTAAGCCCAATCTGCAACGGCTACGGGTCACAGTTGGCCACGGCACAAACACTTCACTTCTGGTCTGCACGCAGTGCATCCGTAGCGGTGCGGTGGTCAAACTGGTGAAACTGCAACCCTTCCGCTTGCCCTCTGTCGAAAAGACACGGCCTGTGGCCATCGAAGCGGTGCCTTCCGGCCCTCGCGCTCGACCATAGTGTCTCGGCGGCTTTTATTTCTGTTTCTTTATTTCCTGATTTCTAGCACTTTTCACCATGACACTCTCCCGTCAGGAAGTCGCCACGGTGGGAAAGCTGGCAAGGCTGGCGCTCACTGAAACCGAACTCGACACGATGACTCGCGAATTGTCGAACATTGTCGGGTTTGTTTCATTGCTGGAAGAACTCGATACCACACGCGTTGAGCCCTTAGCCCATCCGCTCGACACACAAAATGTTTTCCGCGAAGATGTGGTCGGCGCTTCGCTCACCACTGCCGAAGCGCTGCAGTCGGCTCCTCGTCACGACGGCCAGCATTTTCTGGTGCCGGCTGTGCTGGGAGAATCAGGAGCTGCTTAGCGTTACGACCCGCTGACTCCCGCCATGCAACCAGCCGATCTTTCTGCCATCGATATCGTCACAGCCATTCGGCAGGGCGACCTCACGGCATTGCAGTGCACTGAGGCCTTCCTCAACCGCATCGAGCAGTTGAATGGATCCATTAACGCCTTCCTGAATATCGATCGCGACGGCGCGATGGCCACTGCCACAGCCATCGATGCTCGGCGGAGGGCCGGCCAGCCGTTGGGGCCCCTCGCCGGTCTGCCAGTGGCTGTCAAAGATGCCCTTTGCACAGCCGATTTACCGACAACATGCGCTTCTAAAATGCTGGCACTTTTTCAGCCGCCCTACGACGCGCATGTGGTCTCGCGGTTGCGGCAGGCCGATGCTGTCATCGTTGGCAAGACCAACATGGACGAGTTTGCCATGGGCGGCTCGAACGAAAACTCGGCCTTCGGGCCGGTCCATAATCCGTGGGATCTGTCCCGGGCCCCCGGCGGATCGAGCGGCGGTTCGGCAGCCTGCGTGGCAGCTGACATGGCGCCTGTTGCCATTGGCTCCGACACCGGCGGATCGATCCGCCAACCGGCCGGCCTCTGCGGCATCACAGGCTTAAAACCCACCTACGGTCGCGTCAGTCGCCGGGGCCTGATCGCGTTTGCATCGAGCCTCGATCAGGTCGGACCGATGGCCAGAAGCGCTGCCGACTGTGCATTGCTCCTTGAGACAATCGCGGGGCACGATCCGGGCGATTCCACATCGCTGGCAGTCGATGTGCCTCGCTACACCGAACTCTTGGAGCAGCCTCTGACAGGCGTGCGGATCGGCCGTGTGCCTGAACATTTTGCAGCGGGCCTCGATCCGGAAGTCGCCAAGGGAGTCGAAGAGGCGTTTGCCGTTTTCAAGGCGGCTGGTGCCACCGTACACGACATCCAGATGCCTCACGCCAAGTATGGTGTCCCAACCTATTATTTGGTGGCGCCGTGTGAAGCGTCGAGTAATCTGGCTCGCTACGACGGCGTCCATTACGGCCACCGCTGTGCCGAGCAGAGTCAGCGGACAGGCACAAAGACCAGCGGGTCTGAATTGCCGCTTGTGGAAATGTATTGTCGCAGTCGTGGCGAAGGATTTGGCCCTGAAGTGAAGCGCCGCATCATGCTGGGAACCTATGCTCTTTCCAGTGGCTACTACGACGCCTATTATGCCAAGGCGCTTAAAGTACGGCGATTGATCCGGCAGGATTATCTCGACGCGTTTCAGAAGGTCGATTTGATCGGTGGGCCGGTCTCGGCAACAGCGGCATTCACGCTAGGCGAAAAAACCGGTGATCCGCTCGCGATGTATTTGGTCGATCTCTACACAGTCTGCACCAATCTGGCTGGTGTCGGCGGGATTTCATTTCCATGTGGCTTTACAAAGTCAGGTCTGCCGATCGGGTTTCAACTGCAATCGCCAGCACTTGCTGAACCGCTTCTCCTACGCGCCAGCGACCGCTTCCAACGCCTCACCGACTGGCACCGCCGTCGCCCAAGTCTGCCGGCCTCGGCCACGTCTCTTCCAGTGGCCCGGGCCCCACACTAAGCACCCCTTTCCCCGCACAGTTTGCAGGCTTTTACCACCACTTCTGACTTTAGCGCAGTCTTTCGATGCCACAGTTCATATCCGCTGCTCAATCGCCCTTCACGACAATCGTTGGATTGGAGGTGCACGTACAACTCCAGACGCAGACCAAGCTTTTTTGTAGCTGCTCGACTCGCTTTGGGGCGGCCCCCAACACACAAGTCTGCCCGGTATGCATCGGACTGCCCGGATCGCTGCCGGTCATGAACCGTCAAGCTTTTCTACTGGCTGTAAAAGCGGCGCTGGCGCTCGACTGCACGATCGCACCTTTCACGAAGTGGGACCGCAAAAACTATTTCTATCCCGATCTCCCCAAGGGCTATCAGATCAGTCAGTTTGACCTACCCTTTTCCAGCAATGGCACGCTTGAGGTGGTCGATCCAAAGGGGGCGTTTGCACCGCGTCGCGTCGGCATCGTGCGGGTTCACTTGGAGGAGGATGCTGGCAAGAGTCTGCACGATGAGACTGCGGGCACGGGCGATACTCGCATCGATTTAAACCGGGCCGGCACGCCGCTGTGTGAGATTGTCACGCAACCCGACCTGCGTTCGCCGCAGGAAGCGCGGGCC
Source organism: Planctomycetota bacterium (assembly GCA_003670865.1). Lineage (GTDB taxonomy): Bacteria > Planctomycetota > Planctomycetia > Pirellulales > UBA1268 > BAIKAL-G1-2R. Next base: position 16,685 of record QWQJ01000100.1, read on the forward strand.
TGGCTCAACGAACTCAAACTACTTCTGGAATATCTTTCGGTCAGCGATTGCAACATGCAGGAGGGTAGCTTGCGGGTCGATGCCAATGTCAATCTGCACATTCCGCAGCCGGATGGCCGAATGGCCAAGACGCCAATTGTGGAAATTAAAAATATGAATAGCTTTCGCTCGGTCGAGCGAGCGCTGATCTACGAGACAAAAAGGCAGTGGGGCGAATGGCAGGAAACCCATGCCGAGATGGGTAAGACGCCCAAGCAGACTCGTGGGTGGGACGATCCGGCCGGCGTGACGCGGGCCCAGCGGCACAAAGAAGAGTCGAGCGACTACCGCTATTTTCCGGAACCTGATCTTGTGCCTGTGACGGTTTCTTTCGAGCAACTGGCCGATCTGCGTGCGAGCATGGGCGAGCCACCTGTTGCACTGCGGAAGAGTCTGGAAAAACGACTGAGTATCTCGGCCTACGACGCTGATGTTTTGGTCAATCAGGGCCGAGCGTTCGTCGACTACTTTGAAGAACTTGCCTCGATCCTCGGAGTAGGAAAGCTTGCCAGTAACTGGATGCAGCAGGATGTGATGCGGACCCTCAAAGAGCGGGGCGACACGATTACGTCATTTCCTATCCGGCCAGCCGGCTTGGCCAATCTGATTTCCCGGGTCACGGCCGGCGACTTCGACACCAGTCGGGCCCGAGAAATTTTTGCCGAAATGCTCGTCGGTGGTCGCTCGGCAGCCGATGTGATTGCGACACTGGGAATCGCTTTCGTCGGCGACGATGAATTGATCAGCGTGTGTCGGGAAATCATTGCCGCCAATCCTAAAATTGTGGCTGATATTCAGGGGGGCAAGGAGCAGGCCGCTGCCGGATTTATTGGCCACGCCAAAAAGAAAAATCCAAACATCAACCCAAGCAAAGTCCGTGCCATGTGCATCGAACTGATCCGTGCGATTCAGTAAAAGATGATTGGAGTGCTCCATGAGACCTTTTCGGCCCACTGCCGCAACTCTGGCCGACTGGGATGCAGACCATGTCTGGCACGCTTTCACGCAGATGCAGGAGTATGAGCCGCTCTTGATCGATCGAGGCGAAGGGGCAACGCTCATCGACACCGCTGGCAATCGCTATCTCGATGGATCGGCCAGCATGTGGTGCAATGTTCACGGTCACCGCCACCCTCGGCTCGATCAAGCCGCCATCGCACAACTGGGACGCGTGGCCCACACCACGAATCTTGGACTTTCTAATCCCACC
>QWQJ01000020.1 GCA_003670865.1 Planctomycetota bacterium
CGGCGGGCTGTCTGGCTAAGCCACGCGCAGGCCGAGACGGCCCGTCGCCGTGGCGCAACGATCCTGGATGATAGTCAATGCGTGGCTCGCTCGCTCGAAGCAGCGCTTCGGCAGCGAGCTGATCGGCTCCTCTCTCGAGAGTCAGTCGCTCGGCTGATCGAATCGTTACGAGCCTCTCAACCATCGCTGGTGGAGCACGTGGTACCCGAAGTTCTCACCATCGCAAAAATTCATCGGACGATGCAATGCCTGCTCCGCGAGAGCGTGCCGGTGCGGCCGCTTTCTGAGGTGCTGGAGGTTATGGCCGACCATGTTGCCGAGGCCCCGGAACCAAGTCAGTTGGCCGAATATGTGCGTCGCAGACTGGCCAGAGCCATTTGCCGCAGAGCCCGTGATCCACAAGGGAGGCTCACGGTACTGCGACTCACGCCAGCCACGCTCGAATTCATCGCTCCAAGCGGCGGGGCTGGCCAAGGCGCTGTAAAAGAAACCGCACACGCGCAGCGACTACCCACAGCCCGAGACACGAATCTGTTTTCTGAAAAAGTCATTGGCCAGGTGCGACGGGCTTTACGATCCTTAAGCGACCGCGGCGGGATTGCTCTGTTGGTCGTGCCGGGCGATCTGCGTCGCATTGTGCGTGATGCCCTGATTCGCCACATCCCCGACATTCAAGTCTATGCTGAAGAGGAAGTCGCTGAGGAAACCCGACTGGAGTTGTTTGCGACGGTGGGAAGCGACACTGTGGCGATGGCCGCCTAAAGCGGCAGGGCTCAAACGCAGAGCGACAACAAGTCAATGAGAAGTTCCCAAATGAGAAGATAGGAAAGCGGCGAGGGCGCCCCCCAAATTGTTCAAGCAGTGGCTGCCGACTGGACGAAGATGTTTAATTCGGCAGCAAACGCCAGCACCATGAGGGTGCTGGCGAGACAAGAAGATGGTTGAGGCTGGCTTGACGCGTGGCCTCTCCGTTTTGTTTTAAGACCCTTTCAAGGAGGAAGACGTGGCGATTCAACTCTCTGCCGATGAAGTCCAAGGCATCTGGAAGCGTTTTAAACTCGATCAATCGAACGAGGATCTGCGCAATCGACTGATTGAAAACTACCATCCGTTAGTCAAGTACAACGGCGAAAGGATTTGGTCTCGGCTGCCCGAAGGCGTTGAACTTGATGACCTTGTGTCGGCTGGCACATTCGGCCTGATGGATGCGATTGACGCATTCGATATGTCGCGGGGTGTTAAGTTTGAAACCTACTGCGTGCCACGCATCCGTGGAGCAATGCTCGATGAACTGCGCACGATGGATTGGGTGCCGCGACTGGTGCGATCCAAGGCCAGCAAGCTCAACGAGGCGGTTAAAACGCTCGATGCTAGGCTCGGACGCCCACCTGCCGACGCAGAAGTGGCTGAGCACATGCAACTCACCCGCGAGGAGTTTGAAAAGCTGCTTGTTGATGCCAATGCGGTAGGTCTGGTGAGCCTGAATAAAAAGTGGTGTGAAACCGACAGCTCCAAAGAAGTTCAAGAAATTGACATCATTGAGGACAAAAAAGGGGATGATCCCACGCGACGCATCCAAAAGGGCGATCTGATGCGATTGGTGACAAAGGGCCTTAATCGCAACGAGCGTCTGATCATCATTCTCTACTATTATGAGGAACTGACGATGAAGGAGATTGGTGCCACGCTCGATCTTTCCGAGAGCCGCGTCAGTCAGATGCACAGTGCGATTGTCGAGCGTCTGCAGGGCCAGCTCAAACGCCGCCGTCCGGAATTTGCTATGTGAGACTCGTCAGATGGAATCGGCTCGGGCAGTCTGGGCAGAGTGCGCAGCCTTTGGGCCGGTACAATGACTACAAAAGGCAATCCCCATTTTAATTGGAGTTTGTTCTGTGGTTCTGTCGAAGGAGAATAGTTCGGCGGTGTCGAGTACGATCAAAAAATAACTTGAGAAAGATCATTCCAAAAGATTACGTGAACCTTCCAGCTTCGACTCCCGTACGAGTGCAGGGTGGGAGTGGATACAACCAAGACCAACGTCGGATTCAAAAAACCGCAGTCTGACAGACTGCAACTTTAAGGAGACGGGCTATGCAAATCTGGGGTGTTACATCAACGCATGCTTCGCATGCACTCGGTAGCGTGAAGGGTGTGGAAGCGACAACAGCGTCTCAGGCCGCCGCTCAGCAGGGTGTGAGCGATGTTCAGGATTCCGTTTCTCTCTCGGTGGACGCCGTGCAATCTGCCGACGCAACCTCCGACATCCGTTTTGACCGCGTCAACTCAATCCGTGCAGCGATTGCCGATGGGTCATACGAGACGCCCGAAAAACTCGACATGGCCCTTGAGCGATTGCTCGATCGCTTAGGCTAAGCAGTCTCTTCTCAAAAATAGACTCTAGCGGCCGAACCACACGAGGTTCGGCCGCTTTTTTTTTGCTGATTGGGTCCAGATGCTAAACTAACGGGAGTCGAGGCCAACAGAACCGTCCAGTTTGACTCCCTCACAGAAAATCTAGTTTTCAGAAAAGAGCACTGTGTTTGATGGCAATCGCAGCTGATTTTTCGCTCGGTACCGTCGCTGTAGCCATGACGCCACACGAGCGCTTTACGGAGTTTTTACAGACTCGCGGCAAGCGAAGCACACGGCAGCGGCAGACGATCGTGGAGCATGTTTCAAACCACCACGAACACTTCGACGCCGAACAGTTGCTGGCTGATTTGCGGAAGACTCCGGGAGGCGCCCGTGCCAGCCGTCCGACGGTCTACCGCACACTCACGGAGATGGTCGATGCAGGGCTGCTCAAGAAGATGATTTTGGCTGGGCGTGCCATTTACGAGCATGATTATGGCTACCCTCAACACGATCATCTCTACTGCACATCGTGTCGCGCATTGATTGAATTTTCCAGTGACGAACTGACACGCATTCGCGATGCAGTCGCCAGCCAGTATAGTTTTCGTGCCCAAAGCCATCGTCTGATCATTAGTGGTGTCTGCTCCTCTTGCCGAAGCAGTCGTAGCAAATCGCGACATCAAGACCGTGTTTAAAGCCCGAGACAAAAGCGAGTCCTTCCCGACACACAAAAAGTTTTAGACTCTCAGAACTGATTCACTCGCTCGCAGTGGATGGGCCGCAAGGGCTGCTTGGACGGGGCCTGAAATAAATTCCTCGACCTGTGCCGATGCTCGGCCGGCGAGGCCGCGGCTTTCAAGCGCGTCTTGAAAATCAACCGCGGCGAAAAGAGGATCGGCAGCCAGTCGTGCCACCAAGTCGTTGGGTGAGCCTTGACGAATGCCCGCTGTGGCGGCATGGCTGTGTCGCCGCATCGACTCGTGCAATTCTTGACGGTCGCCACCTGCCTTGGCGGCTGCCATTAAAATGCGCTCGCTGGCTAGGAATGGTAATTGCTTGGCTAGGTTTGCGGCGATCGCCCCCGGCAACACAACAAGCCCAGCGGCGATATTGGCATAGATCACAAGCTGTGCATCGGTGGCTAAAAAAGCCTGTGGCAAAACCAGGCGTCTTGGGGCCGAGTCGTCAAGCGTGCGTTCAAACCACTGCACGGCTGCCGTTTGAGCCGCTGTGGCAGTCAGTCCCATCACAAACCGGGCCAGACCGCACATCCGCTCGGCCCGCATGGGATTGCGTTTATAGGGCATGGCAGAAGAGCCCACTTGGTCGGCCTCAAAGGGCTCCTCGAGCTCACCAAACGATGCGCTCAAACGCAGATCGTTGCCTGCCTTATGGGTTGATTCCGCAATCCCGCTCACAGCCGAAACCACCTGTGAGTCAATCTTGCGAGTGTAGGTCTGACCGGTGACATCGTAGGAGGCGGAAAAGCCCAACGCCTGCGAGACCATTTCATCAAGCGCACGCACCTTTGCGTGGTCGCCAGCAAAGAGTTCTAGAAAGCTCGCCTGCGTGCCGGTTGTGCCCTTTACACCACGGGCACGGAGCAGTCTGCGACGGTGGTCGATGTCTTCCAAATCAATGATCAGGTCGTGGATCCACAAGCAAATCCGCTTGCCGATCGTCGTCGGCTGTGCGGGCTGCAGGTGCGTCAAACCGAGGCAGACGATGTCACGGGTCGCTAAGGCTTTTTGAGCCAGTCGTTCAATGACGACCGCGAGTCGGGCTGCGATCAATTCAAGTGATTCTCTGATCAGAATCAGATCGGTGTTATCGGTGACAAAAGCGCTCGTCGCACCCAAGTGGAGAATCGACCGGGCTTTTGGGCAGGCATCGCCAAAGGTATGCAGGTGGGCAAACACATCGTGACGGGTCTGCTTTTCATACTCCGCCGCTTTGACAAAATCGATCGGTTCCAGATGGGCACGCATCTCCTCAAGCTGCTCCTGTGAGATTGGCAGCCCCAGCTTTGCCTCGGCCTCAGCAAGCGCCAGCCACATCTGTCGCCAGAGGCGATAGCGGTGGTTATCGCTCCAGATGCTGGCCATTTCAGCCGATGCGTACCGCGTGGCGAGTGGGTTTTCCCAAACGTTATGAGAGTCGGGTGGCTGTTGAGAATTCATGGCGTGTCTCCTGCTTGGCTGTCATTCGCTAAAAATGGTGTCTCGGTTATCGATTGCGGTTACTGGCGTTTTGAGTTGTCCCGCGGGGTCGGTCGGACTGATCCTGCCGCGACATCTTGCAGAACAATCGCTCCAAGGCCAGTTGAGCACGCAGACCCCGAGAAGCATCCCCCTTTAGCGCGCAATCCAGTTCTAGGAACATGGCGGGTAAACTGCGGGCGCGGCGAGCACCCAACTGCATCAAAGCCTCGCGGGCCTGGTTCATCGCTTGAGGCCAGGCTGCCACTCCGGCCTCGCGAAGGGCCTGCTCAACGCTCGCCGGCCGGCCGGCCCCTGGCGGCAGCGATAACAGACGTGCAGCCGAAGAGAGCCGCCGTAAAACCGCTGCTGCCTGCGCGCTTAAGCCAACAGGGCTCTCGCCGGCACACAGCAGGGTCGAGAGTTCTCTGATGGCTTCGGCAGCCTTGCCAGCAGCAGCACTGTCGATCATGCTCCATGCCGTCTTTTCCTGTGGTGTCCCGGCAAAGTCATCGACAGCCTCTGGAGGGATGACCTTCTTTTTTGCGAGTGGATCGGTTGCGGCCGCCAAGCGTGCCAGAGCCTGATCGAC
>QWQJ01000118.1 GCA_003670865.1 Planctomycetota bacterium
CCGCCAAGACAACGGAACTCTCAACGGCGATAGCCCTCTTGTCGAGTCATCGTGTAGCGGGCGTCACGCTACTTGATCGACTGAAGCGGCCAGAGTTCGATTGGGGGCAGTGCGTGGCGGCCCTGCCATCACTTCAAACCGTCTCGCGTGAGACAGCCACGCAGATTGAAAATGATGTTCGATACGCCGGGTATGTGCTCCTCGAACGAGAGCAGATTCAACGGCGTAACCGGGTCTCCCAGCGGCCGATCCCAGTCCGCTTTGACTACGCACAGGTGCAGCATCTTCGGGCCGAAGCCAGGGAAAAGCTCAATCGTGTGCGGCCGCAGACCCTTGCCCAGGCGGGCCGCATCAGCGGCGTCACGCCAGCCGATTTGGCGATTGTATTGCTGGCACTGGAAGGCCGGGCAGGCGGGGCGTGAGCCTCGAAGAGATTCATGCGCATTGTCCAGATTACGGCCGGAGCCGGCGGGCGACTGTGTGGCTCATGCCTCCACGACAACGCGTTAGTGAAGGCCCTACGGGTGCGGGGCCGCGATGCCCTGCTTGTGTCGGCTTATGTGCCGACAACGACTGATGAACAAAATGTATCTGAGAAAAAGATCGTCATGGGCGGTGTCAATGTCTGGCTGCAAGAGCACCTGCCGCTCTTTCGGCGCACGCCGGCGGCCTTCGATCAGCTACTCGATTCACGCTGGTTGCTGCAATGGCTGTCCAGCCAAACCGGCTCGATGCGGCCGTCGGATCTGGGCGCACTGACCGTCTCGACGCTCAAAGCAAAAGAGGGCCACCAGCGGAAAGAGGTGGAAAAGCTGGCTCGCTGGCTGGCGCGCGATGTGCAACCCGATATCGTCCACCTCTCCAATGCTCTGCTTGTGGGACTTGCCAAAGACGTACGTGAAGCGACTAACGCGAAAATCGTCTGCAGTCTTTCAGGTGAGGATATTTTTATCGAGCAAATTCAACCGCCGCACTACCGTGCGGTGAGAAAGTTGCTGCGTGAACGGTCGGCAGATGTCGATTGTTTTGTCGCCATGAACCAAGCGTTTGCCACTTTTATGGCCGACTACTTAGCGCTGCCACCAGCCGCCATTGCAGTCATACCGCACGGCGTCGACGCGACTGGTTTTCCCACCACGTCGCCAGATCTGCTGGCCAGGCGGCAGGCTCGCGGAGGCCGCTTGGTGGTGGGATACTTAGCCCGGGCATGCCCTGAGAAAGGACTGGAGGACTTAGTCCGTAGCTTGCCCGCACTGGCGGTGCGTTACGATCTAGAAGTTTTGGCTGCCGGCGCCACGGTGGCAGCCGAACGCGATTATGTGGCTGGATGCCTGGCAACGGCGGCAGATCTCGGCGTTGCCGATCGCTTTCAGTGGTTGGGGCAGGTCGATCGCGCAGCAAAGCTCCGGCTCCTAGAATCAATCGATCTGTTTGTAATGCCAACCGTGCACCCAGAGGCCAAAGGGATTCCTGCCATCGAAGCAATGACGGCCGGCGTGCCAGTCGTCGCTCCATCGCACGGGGCGTTTCCAGAACTCCTCGACCATCAGCAGGCTGGCTTGCTCTATCGTCCCGGCGATCCATCAGATCTTGTTCGGGCAATCGACAGCGTGTTGGGAGATGTCGCACTGGCAGCACGACTCGGCCACCATGGCTATGCGCTGGCTCGATCTCGCTATTCGGCCGAGCAGATGGCAGCACACCACGACGCTCTCTACAGCCGCATGCTGGCGACCGGTGAGGGGGACTCTCGCGACATTGCCCTCGGGGAGCATCACGGCCAGTGATTCCAACGCTCGCGATTGTCAGTTGATGGAGCTCGGGACGGTGCTTGAATCGCGTGCCCCGCCCTAAAAGCACTGGCGGTAAAGCCTGGACAAATGCAGCCATCGCACGAGACTCTTCTGATACTTAAGCCCGAGTCTCGGTTTTTTGATCAGCCTTGCCGGCGTGCGTCGCTGGGCTTGTGTGGGGAAAGAGCAGCGACGCGACAATGCTTGTGCCAATCAGACCCACGACAACCAAGAGCGATAGCCATGGTTGCACAAGATGGCCCCCACCGTGGGCGTCCCAGCCCAAGCGATCGGCCAGCCACTCGTTGTGCTTGGCAGCTTCAGCAATCATTTTTGCACCGACAAAAACGAGCACCGCTGAAAGGCCGTAATTTAGAAATCGAAAGAGGTCCATAACTCCGGCCAAGAGAAAATAAAGGGCGCGGAGACCCAAAATCGCAAAGACGTTTGAGGTGAAGACCACGAAGCGAAAATAGTGTGCGTCTTGGTCGACCACCCCAAAGATGGCAGGCACGCTGTCGACTGCAAAGAGCACGTCTGTACTCTCAACCACCATGAGCACCAGAAACAGAGGCGTTGCCATCAATTTGCCCTTTTCACGAATGAAAAATCGATCGCCTGCCGACTCGGTTGTCACAGGGATTATCCGCCGGAGAATTTTCAGTAAAAAATTATCCTCGGGATGCATCTCTTCGTTGCCGAAAGCGAGTTTGAGGCCCGTATAGACAAGGAAGAGGCCAAACAACCAGAGAATTCCGTGAAACCGACTGATCAATTCCGTGCCGATCAGCACGAAGGTCAGTCGCATCACCACCGCCCCGAGGATGCCCCAAAAGAGAACTCTGTATTGGTATTTAAGAGGCACACGGAAGTAGTTAAAGACAACCGCAAAGACAAAGACGTTGTCCATCGACAGGGACCACTCGACCAGATAGCCGGTCAGAAACTCGATCGCCGCCTGACTGCCCAACCACCACCAGAGCAACCCATTAAACGAGAGCGCCAAAATCGACCAAAAGGCTGTCCAGAACGCACTTTCGGTCAGCGTTGGCTCGTGCGATTGCTTGTGAAAGACCTTCAGATCCAGCACAAGGAGCACGGTCACGAGTGCGGCAAATGCCAGCCAGTGCCCCGTTTGGATTCGCCCACCGAGAGCCGAGAGTTCACCAAACGACTGAAGCCAAGCGTTCAAGGAAGGACTTTCTGTGCTGCGGGGAGTACAAGGGATTCAACTAAGTCCGAGAGTCTAGACCAAATCGACTCGATCTGTCGTGGGGGCCAGTGCAAAAGCGCAGCCTCATACCCCGGACGGGCCAGTGCAGGCAAAAATCGAGTGCCCCGACAATCGCTCAATCGCGCCCAATGATGCCGATAAAGCTTGTTGTCATCGCGGCAAATACGTGGGCGATGCGTTCCCATTCACGATCCTCCGCCTGGCACAAGAGCAAGTAGATCGCCGCAGGTGTTTCCAGCGTCCGAATCTGCGCTGTGTTGGTTAAATCTAAGCAGTAAAAATTGAGGTCATAACCCGACAAGCTATGCCCCGCGATTGATTGCTCAGTCGATTCGCTGTCGAGATCCTGATACTCCTCCCGCATCTGTTGCACAATTGCCGACGCGAGCGTATCAGATTCGCCGCCGGGTGCATGCCCGCTGACCGACCAGAAAGCACCCTCCGGTGAGTAGACCGTCACAGTGGCATACATGCCCTGGGCGTCTTCGGTGTCGACAGACCAATTGTCGGGGTAGTCGAAGCTCAGTCCGAATCGATTGAATCGCATCGGTAAAAATAAAAAATCCGTTTGCGGCAGTGGGAATGGCCAGATTATAGCCGGTCTTTTCCCGTGGGAGGAGCGGTCTAGACCGATACCGGGCAGATTGCTATCGTCCCGCCCGTTCGATTTGTTTTTATAAGACTTTTTTGAGGTTCTCCAATGGCCCGGCCATCTGGAACAGCGGCCCTCGCCCCACGCGCTGTTTCGGCACACTTCCTCGACTACCTAATTCCGACGGCCATCTTATTGGCTGTTCTGGTCGTGCTGGCGCCGGTGCCAGCGGCCGTTGTCGACTTGCTGTTGGCCGCAAATCTGACCGTTTCGGTTCTCGCGTTGCTGGGGGCGCTGGCTGCCCGAACGCCCATGGAGATGAGCGTCTTCCCAACGTTTTTGCTCGGCTCCACGCTCGTGCGACTCGTGCTCAACATTGCCACCACTCGCTTGATTCTCTCTCGCGCTGCCATCGATGGTCCTGCAGCGGCAGGGCATGTGGTGGAGGCTTTTGGCACATTCGTGGCCGCCAATAATCTTGTTGTCGGTGCTGTGATTTTTGCCATCATTGCCGTGATTCAGTTTGTTGTTATCACCGCCGGCTCAACCCGTACGAGCGAAGTGGCTGCGCGATTCGCGCTCGACGGCCTGCCGGGTCGGCAGATGGCGATCGACAGCGAGGTGCAGGCTGGCACAATCACGCGAGAGCAGGCTCGCGGCATGCGGCTGGATCTGCAGCGGCAAGCCGATTTCTTTGCCAGCATGGACGGGGCCAGCCGATTTGTCCGCGGCGAAGCTGTTGCCAGCGTGATCATCACACTGATTAACCTAATCGGTGGGCTCGCTATTGGTGTGCTGCAACATTCCCTTTCGCTGCCCAAGGCTCTGGATATTTATTCGCGACTGACGATCGGGGACGGACTTGTCAGCGCGGTTCCATCCCTGTTTGTCTCGGTTGCCATGGCCTTGCTTATTTCGCGGTCGAGTCAACGCGTCGATTTGTCGAGCGAATTGGGTCGGCAGTTCACTTCAAAACCGCATGTGCTGGTGATAACGGCCGCGTTTTTAGGCGTTCTTTCCCTCACCCACCTACCATTTCTGCCACTGGCTGCCATGGCCGTCATGACGATCGTGACAGCCTATTTCGTCAGTCGTAGCACCCGTCAACAAGAGACCAACGATACCGACGAGACCATTCAATCAGGCAAAAACACATCGCTTGCTGGGGCTACAGCAGCCTTGCTCGGTAGGGAAGCGCTGGCCGAGGATCGCATTATTGTCGAACTCGGTCGCGGCTTGATCGGCATGGTCGCAGGCCCGCATGCTTCTCTTATTGAACGAGCGGGACTGCTGCGTCACGCCGTTGCCAGCGACATGGGTATTGTCGTTCCGGAAATTACGTTTCGCGACGACCTGATACTCGCTGATGTCGGCTACCGCATCACCATTGCTGGCGAAGTTATCAGCGAGGCGGAAATACCTCGAGGCAAGCTGCTAGCCATTTCGGCGGTTGGCGAAAGACTCGAGCTCGAAGGAGCCGAGGCGATCGATCCCCTTACGCATCGGCGGGC
>QWQJ01000131.1 GCA_003670865.1 Planctomycetota bacterium
AAGCCCCTCTTGTTGAAGAAGTCGCCACAGTCGAGAAGATCATCCTCGTCAAAGAATTAATCGCTCCTGCCAAAGCTCCTGCCAAAGCTCCTGCCAAAGCTCCTGCCAAAGCTCCTGCCAAAGCTCCTGCCAAAGCTCCTGCCAAAGCTCCTGCCAAAGCTCCTGAGAAAGCTCCTGAGAAAGCTCCTGAGAAATTTAACCTATCTTTCGAGGGCGTGGCTGGGGTCTCCGCGATCTCACCGGGTACAGTTGATATTGATATTGGTGATAGTGCGATGGGTCCACAAGTGCTGCCGGCCTCGTCAGATGATCCGGCCTTTGACTTTCTGGCCGCCGATGATGCTGCGGGGAAAGCAGCGGCGGTTGACGATGTGGGCTGGTTCCCACCGCAGGCCGATGAGCCCGTGGATGCGCCCGACGACGACAAGCTCGGCGACTTTTTTAAGGGCTTAGAGTAGTTGGACTGATAAGAGACTTTGGGCCTTTGTCTCAAAAAGCTTAAGAAATTACGCCGGTATACCCCTCTTTTTACCTGCGATTGATTCGTGTCTGACGCCCTATTGCAGTGGCTTCGTGGCCGGCTTGGGAATCCCTCTATTTTTTTCCGGGGGAGCCACAGGCTTAGCCAATGTGATCTTCATCATTGTGGCTCTGAGCTGCCCCTTCTCGTAGTACTCCCCCCGAACTTGAACAGCGTCGCCCACCGAAGAGAGTCCTACGTTCCGAGTGTTGACCAATAGCTCTGCTTCGGCAGGCACAGTGATCTCAAACTTTTCGCTGCCAATCTGCAGTGTCATACTATTTTCATTCATAAACTTGATTGTGCCCGACACAAGATAGCTGCCGGCGGGGCGGCGGCCGCTGATTCTCTTCGTGCCCGGCTCTAGAATTCCTAGTCCAGGAGCCACAATGCTCGGCACACCGCCACCCGTAAATGTCACGCGTGTTGCCGGCTCGATCACTTTTCCAAACTCATCAATCTTGATATCGCAGTTGACAAACTGGCCCGCTTGCAAAAGCTCGCGGCTTGCTGTGCCCACGACTTGGATGTCTGCATTGGCTGCTGGCACTACATTCCAGAACTCGCCTGCCTTGAGTCGCAGTCGAAGCATGCCGGGAGTAACCATCTCAACGGTACCACGGCCATCGTTGGGGTGGAGTTTACGAAGTTGTGGAGCCGGTTTCGCAACGGCTGGATATCCGTTGGGTGGATACGGGACCTGCGCGGTGACAACAGCCTGCGGTATCAGGAAGAAAATAATTGCCACCATGATCGACTCAATCCGCGGGACTCCCCCACAAATGCCAATCGAACAACCACTTGCAAAGCCAGCCGGCCTGAGAAAAGTTATCATCTTGCAGTTGCTCCCTTAGGGTAATCAGACTGGTTCCCTGACCCGCTCTCTTCACCATCTCCTCTCACTCTACACCCGTGACGAACCAAAACCTCATCCCAGCCATGACCCCATCAAGCCGCCGTATAACTCTCCCCGACCTTGCGTCCGCCAAGCAAAATCGCCGGCCACTCACGATGGTCACGGCCTACGATTGGCCAACTGGCCGATTGGTCGATGCTGCCGGAATCGACTGCGTGCTTGTGGGAGATAGCGTGGCCATGGTTGTCGCCGGTCGCTCCTCCACGATTCCTGCAACCCTCGAGCAGATGATCTACCACGGCGAGATCGTTGCGCGTGCGGCCGTACGGGCTCTGGTCGTTGTCGATTTGCCATTTCCGTTTCAGCATCTTGGCGTGCGGACTGCGATCGAGGCGTGCGCAAGGCTTCTCAAAGAAACCGGCTGTCAGGCGATCAAGCTCGAGGGCACGGCCGGACAGGCAGATGTGATTCGAGGAATTGTCGCGGCGGGGATTCCTGTCATGGGTCACGTTGGCCTCCGGCCGCAAGCCGTCCACCAGCTTGGCGGCTACCGCATGCAACGCGACATCGAGCAACTCACAGCCGATGCGAAAGCCGCCGCCGATGCAGGCGCGTTTGCCGTCGTCCTCGAATGCATTCCGCAGCAGGTTGCAGCAGCCATTACGCGGTCACTGAAGGTTCCCACGATCGGCATCGGGGCTGGCCCTGAGTGTGACGGCCAAGTGCTCGTACTGCACGATCTTGTCGGCTTGTCACTGGACCATGTGCCAAAATTTGTTCGGGCGTATGCCGATACCAAAACCTCGATTGCCGACGCGTTGCTGCGTTGGCGGCAGGATGTTATCGAGCGTAAGTTTCCCGGAGAAATGGAAACCCTTGGCTAATCCGCCGACAAAGCACTCTCGAAATACCTGCCGCATGATTGACGAATGTAAAAATCGACTGACCGATTCCACCAGCCCCTACCTGCTCCAGCACGCCAGCAATCCCGTCCACTGGGAACCATGGGGACTCCGGGCTCTGGCCCGTGCCGTTGACGATGAAAAGCCGATCTTTCTGTCGATCGGCTATTCCGCCTGTCACTGGTGCCATGTTATGGCGCACGAGAGCTTTGAAAATGAAGCCGTGGCGGCGCTGCTCAATCGGTCATTTGTGTCAATTAAGGTCGACCGCGAGGAGCGGCCGGACCTTGACAGCGTCTACATGGCGGCGGTTCAACTGCTGACTGGCCGCGGCGGCTGGCCGATGAGTGTTTTTCTCACGCCGACGCTCGAGCCCTTCTTTGCGGGCACCTACTGGCCTCCCGAACCGCGACAAGGCATGCCGGGCTTTTTACAGGTGCTCGCCGCCGTCAGCGATGCTTGGGACAACCGCCGCGACGCTGTCACGAAGCAGGCCACAGAGTTGACACATTCGCTCCAGCATTCGCCAACCATAACGGCTGCTGCTCGCTCGCTGCACGGAGCAGCGGCGGTTCCCAGCGACAGCGACCTGCTCGACAGAGCCAGTCGGTCGCTGTCGCAATCCTACGACAGTCGTTACGGAGGATTTGGCAGTGCTCCCAAGTTTCCACATCCGATGGATCTGCGACTTTTACTCCGGACGTATTCCCGCTCCGGCCGAGTTCACGATTTAGAAATGGTCACACACACGCTGGCCCAGATGGCAGCCGGTGGCATGCACGACCAGATCGGTGGAGGTTTTTCTCGATATTCTGTGGACGAACGCTGGCTGGTGCCACACTTTGAAAAGATGCTCTCCGACAACGCGCTTTTGGCCGTGACGTATCTGGAGGCGTTTTTAGCTACGGGCCGCGAAGAGTTTGCGACCGTTGTGCGCAGCACGCTCGACTATCTTGTGCGGGAACGGACCGACCCCTCCGGCGGCCTGTGGAGTGCTGAAGACGCCGACAGCGAAGGGGAGGAGGGAAAGTTTTATGTCTGGACTCCCAGCGAAATCGCGGCCGTGCTGGGCCCTGAGGAGGCTGCGATTTTTTGTCTGGCCTATGACGCGACTGACGCTGGCAACTTTGAGGGACATTCAATCCTCAATCTTCCTCGACCGCTCCCGACAATTGCCCGTGAGTGCGGCCTCGATCTCGCCGATCTTGATCGCAGGTTGGCAGACTCCAGAACCGCCTTGCGTGCGGCCCGCCAGCATCGCGTGCGGCCAGGCAACGACGATAAAGTGCTGGTGGCTTGGAACGGCCTCGCGATCGACAGCCTCGCGCGAGCCGGGGCTTCACTCAAGAGTGATCGCTACACTTTAGCAGCGGTGCGGGCAGCCGATTTTCTGCTCAGCCAATGCCGCGATGCAGAAGGGCGACTCGCTCACCAGTGGCGACAGGGACGCACAAGCGGTCTGGCATTTGCTGAAGACTTGGCTTGTCTGGCCGAAGGACTGATCAGTCTTTACGAGGCGACATTCGATGAACGCTGGATTGTCGCGGCCACAGGTTTGGCCGATGTGTTACTGGGGCAAATCTCGCCGAGTGGTTCTGGGAGTCTCTCGTCGGGCGGCTTTATTGATCCTGCCACCGGCGCTTTTTTTCAGACCTCAGCCGACCATGAAAAACTCATTGTTCGGCATCCCGACTTGCTCGACAATGCCACGCCCAGCAGTTCCGGAATGGCCGCCACAATGCTACTGCGACTGGCCTCCCTGACCGGCCATACGCCCTACCGCACGGCGGCTGAGGCCGCCATCGCCGCGGTGTTGCCCATTGCCCAACAGGCGCCTTCGGCAGTCAGCCAGTCGCTGATTGCCCTCGACTGGCTACTGGGACCGGCGATCGAGACCGTGCTCGTTGGACAGCCAGATCAAGCTTCGACTCGCGATGTAGTGACGGCGGTACGAGGTCAATTTCGACCCCGCGAGGTGCTGGCATTACGGGCTCCAGCCGACGCAATTCCGCATGCAGGGGGGCCGGGCCGACCGCTGGACGCTCTGTTTCACAGTCGCCCCGGCGCGGCCGAGACCGTCACGCTCTACCAATGCAGCGGCCAAACATGCCTTGCGTCGGTGAGCGGATTGGCGGCACTCGCCGCGGTGCAGCCCAAGCAGGCAAGACCGTAGCCCCCATCATCCCCTCCCCCTCGTTGGAGGACATAGTCTGGGTAAGTTTAGGCCTGACCCCCTTTGCCAAGGCTTCTCAAAGAGCCACATTCATAACGTTAGGCTGTTTTCAAACCCTATTCTTGTCTGTAAGACGCACAGATGGACCGGTCTTTGTGCCGATTGTTAGCGTGAGGGATTCTTTCCAATTTTGAGATTCATCCATGCTTTACAGTCGCTTGCATCAGATTGCTTTTGCTCACTATCCAAAGACCGCTGGATCGTCGATTGCTCGCTGGTTTCAGCGAGCCTTTCCCGACGCCCGCTGGATTGATAAGCGACATCCCCATTTAGAAGTTCGCAAGGCACTGGGCAGATTATCCGCGGGCCACTCGCTCCCCCCACTGGAGCGACTGCGGTATGCCATGCGACCTTCCCAATGGTTGCCGACTGTGCACGTCGACTGTAAGTTGCCACAAACCCTGCGAATTTTTGGCGTCGTACGATCGCCGCTGGAATTAATCGTGTCGCTCTACGAATTTTGGCGGCGGAATCAGAGTCATCGGCACTCGCGGAATGACCCATTCATCCGTGCGGCAGGGCAGGGATCCTTTTCAACATTCCTCAACGAGTGTCTTCTTTCCAAGCGACTCAAGCGATACGAATCATTCTTTGATGTCGGCGGTGTTGCCTGGCCTCGTACGCGGTTGATCCACTTCGACCATCTTGAGTCTGGCCTGCGGCAGGTGCTCGACGGCTTTGGGATCGATGTCGCAATAGATATCCCACGCGTCAACTGTGCTGACAAAGATGCCGGTAGACAGGCTCACTACGAAGCCTTGGCTCAACCTTTTCTTGCCGACATCCAGCGGCACTTTCGTTGGTACTACCAATCGCTCGATTCATTTGCCGGTGGTCGGCAACGGATCTCACTCGATCGCCGCGTTGCCTAGATATGGGATTCTTCCGTCAATCCGCAACCATTCATTCTCGCGGCGATTGAGTGTCACTTACGGCAAAACCACTTCGTCTGAAATGATCACCGGTCGGCTTGTTGTCATACCGGCTGGAGTCGGCGCTCGGCCGCTCGGCATCGGCCCCGGCGAACCACCTGGGCCAGCGGGCACCATCGATCCCGGTACAATCATTCCGCCTCCAGGCACAATCGTGCCGCCAGCACCGCCTGGCATTGCCCCGTTGACCGTGGCTCCTTGGCACTCGTCGCAGTTGTTACCCAATTGAGCGCTGGGTGAAAACGATGCCGATTGATAGGGTGCTCCTTGACCTACTGGCTGGCATGGGGCTCCTTGCATGGGAGTTCCTTGACCACAACCACGCACGGCGGTTCCTGCAGCAGCACCGGGCGGCACAAAACCCGGCGGCAGATGGCCAAAGCACTTCTCGTACTTCCAGACCTCAAGTTGGATATACTGCTCGTTCATCGCTTTACAGCCACTCAAACCAGCAGCCAGTATCACTGGCATGCACAGCACAGCGCGCTTGCTCCACTTTTTCGTCCGCATTCGACAGCCTCCCTAAAATTGCTTCTGCTCGACACGTGTCAAGCACGGTTTGCTTCGCGGGTAAGCCGTGAATAACTCGCGGGTACTCCACGAAGCCAAGCAACCGTACCCCACGCAGAAGGCGCGGCAAGGAAAAATAGCGCCGCGAAATTGCACCGGGAGCGGTGCCGTGGGAATCTGTGCTGATTCTAGCGAAGATTAGCCTTTACGATGGCGAATGCGAGCTCGCATACGGCGCTTCTTTTGACCGAGTTTGCGCCGACCTTTGCCCGTTTTCTTAACACCCATGCTTTTCTCCACGTGACTGCCGAACAGAAGGCAAAGTTGTAAAATGTTGGGGCCTCCAATTGCAAGCACACCTCTCCCGCAGCGATGCTGAAGCACACTGAACCAATTTCTGCTCTCCTCGAGCCCACATTCCGACTCGTTTTTATCCTTGGCACGCTCTGGCTAAAATCTCTCACCGACACCCTCGCCGCATGATCGTTTTCTTTCCCACCTACGCGCGACGCAGTCCCGGAGAGAAAGGCTGGCAAGCCACTGTCGCGGGGATGGTATCGCGTTCGCTGCCTCTCAAAAGCCATCGCCGCAGGCTGGCGATGGCCGTCCTCAAGCGCTTGCTGGATCTTGATCAATCTCAGCTCGATTCAGATATTTTTCAGCGTCGTGCCGCTGCCTTTCTCTTTCAGCGGGTCTCTGGCCAACGCGTTCGAATTGCCATCGGTGGTCGGCTCTTCGATGCCGGTTATTCCGATCGGCTCGGCCACTTCCAATCACATTTTGTTTTGGACGATGAGGCGGTCGATTCTCTCGCCCATTCCACGGGCTCGGCCTGCCGCTGGATTTCTTATGAGGCAATTCTGGACGACGATGATCCGAGTGAAGAAGGCACAGCACGCCTGTTTGACGTGAGTCGAGAAGCTGCTGCCGACAACGCTCAGATGTCTCTACCGGCCATTGCTCGCGGACGGATTCAAATCGTTGAACAGCAGGGACGCTCGGTGATCTCCGACATCGACGACACTGTAAAGGTGACCAATGTGGCTAACCGTCGTGAACTTCTGGCAAACACTCTGCTCCGCGAATTTAAAGCTGTGGACGGGATGGCCGATATCTACCGTCGCTGGCAGGAGAATGGCTGTGCGTTTCACTATGTATCGGCCAGCCCATGGCAATTGTCGCCGTGCCTGTGCACATTTCTGACCGCTTCTGAACTACCACTGGGTTCGATGCATCTCCAACTTTTTCGGCTGAAAGACTCGACCCCCTTACGCAGACTCCCATCCCGCAAGCGTTCTAAGCGTCGCACCATTGAGCAGATCATGCATGACTTCCCGGAGCGAAAGTTTTTACTTGTGGGCGATTCTGGTGAGCGAGACCCAGAACTCTACGCTGCGATTGCCCGCGCACATTCGAAGCAAGTCTCCGGCATTCTGATCCGACAGGTTGAGGGAAAAGCATCCCGCGAAAAGATCCGTTCGCGCCTGGAGCGATTGGTTCGCCGACTCCCCGCCGGAGTCATGCAGATTTTTACAGACACCTGCGAATTAGTCGATCGCTAAGCCCATTGCGTCAGAATGGAGGGGTTTTAATGCCTTCGATACGATGCTCCTGCGACCCCTGCTTCACCACGGACTATCGAATGCATTTTGAAAGTGTTCGACGATTGGCTTGTCGCTTTCGGCCACGCTCTGACCAGTGTCAGAAAAAGTCACGGTGACGACATCAATCCTGACATGGCAATCCTCTAAGCGATTACGGCGAATGTAGACATTGGCTAACTCAGCCACGCGACGCTGCTTCTGATAACCAACTGTTTCTGCCGGATGGCCGTGGGCTGTGTCGCTTCGCGATCGCACCTCCACAAACACAACCGTCCGTTCGTCGAGGGCGATAATATCGATATCGCCCCGCAGCACACGCTCGCGTACCGAAAGAATCCTGTAGCCGATGCCGCGCAGATATTTCGCTGCTTCATCCTCGCCGCGACGGCCAAGCGTGTCTCGCGATGCCATACGACTTTCTCATCAAATCCGATTGAGACTGTCAGATACCGCTCGTCGACTGACTGCCCGCCATCCAATCACGACTTCGCAGCAGTGGCAGCGGCTTTCGCCTTTTTGGCTTTGGCAGCGACACTCGCTGTGGCAGCGGTTTCCTCGCGCTTCTCCCTCAGACGCACCGACTTCCCAACACGATCTCGCAGGTAGTAAAGCTTCGCCCGACGGGAAACACCCGATCGCTTGACCTCGACCTTGGCAATTTTTGGGGAGTGCAATGGAAACTTTCGTTCGACTCCCTCTCCCGTGACGATGCGTCTGACGGTAAACATCTCGCGACTCCCCGAGCCACTGCGAGCTATCACCACGCCATTAAAAATCTGGAGCCGCTCCTTCTCGCCTTCGAGTATCCGGGTGTGAACGTCGACGGTATCGCCGATTGCAAACTGCGGAACTTCTGTCTTGAGGCTTGAGGCTTCAACATGCGAAAGAATCTGCTGGCTCATGGGGGCTCCTTTTTGGATTATTGAAACGTGACAACTGTAGCGGGGGTGAGTTCGGTTGTGGATCGGCGACGAGTTGCATCGACGGCCTGCTGGTGACGCCAGCCTGCTATTTTTCCGTGGTCTCCCGAGAGTAACACCTCGGGTACCTGCAATCCACGAAACTCTCGTGGGCGGGTGTATTGCGGGCCTTCCACAAGCCGCTCGGGCCCAGAGAAGGAATCTTGCCGGGCACTTTCTTCGTCGCCCAGCACGCTTGGCACAAGGCGGGCAACGGCGTCGATGATGGCCATTGCCGCCACTTCGCCACCGGACAGCACATAGTCGCCTATGGAAATCTCGATCGGCTGCAGCGTCTGACGCACGCGGGCATCAAAGCCTTCGTAGCGACCGCAGAGCAACACAAGGCGATCTTTTGCGGCCAACTCTTCAACAAGTTGCTGATCCAGACGGCGACCGCCGGGCGTGAGCATGAGAAGATGGCCGGGGAGAGGGTCGCTTTGCTGCACGCTTTCAACGCAATCCACAACCGGGCCAGGCATCAGCAGCATCCCCGGTCCGCCGCCGAACGGACGGTCGTCGACCTGCCGATGAACGCCGTCGGCAAAGTCGCGGATATTCGTGATGCGAATGTCGATCAGGCCGGCAATCCGTGCCGCTCCCAGCAGGCTTCCGTCGAGGAAGCTTGTAAAGATATCGGGGAACAACGTGAGGATATCGATGCGCATGGCAGGGAAAAGCAGCCACAAAAAACGGGCCGCGCGTCAACTACTGGTGGGGCTTTAAGAACCAGCCGACTCTTCGCTGGCCGGGATTTCTGTCGAGGCTAGAACAGCGGCTTCGGCACCTGTTTCTACAATTGTTTCACCAGCGCCAGCTACCGCAACGGTTCCAGTTTCTTCAGCGATGGCCGTTACCTCGGAAACAGCAGCCTCCGGAGCCGTCGGCTCCGACTTGACCACAGGCACAAACACAGGTGCCTGTGCAGGGGGAATAATTCTTGGCATTGAAAGCTTGACGCGGGCCTGTTCCATAGCCGCTAGGTGCGTGCCTGCTGGGCCATACTTTTTAATCAGCACTCGCACTGCGTCGCTGGGCAGAGCCCCCACGCTCAGCCAATGCTGCAGTCGCTCGCCGTTGAGTGTGCAACGGGCGTCTGTGTCTGGTATGAGGGGATCGTAGGTACCGATTTCCTCAATCACTCGGCCGTCTCGCGGGCTGCGCTTGTCGGTTGCACAAATCCTATAAAAGGCGCGGTTTTTCCGGCCCATTCTTTTCATCCGAATCACCACAGACACGTTTGCACTCTCCTCAAAAGGGAATCTGTTCAAGAACGGTAGCCTACCTGAGCAGACCTGAAACCCAAGCCCACCTTCAGGGCAAGCCGTTTCATAGTATTTTTTGCTGTGTGGAGCCGGCAACACTCCCTATCCTCGTGAATCGCGATTCCTTCGTCGCAACTCCTTATCGCGTTGTTTTTTCTGCTTTCGACGCTCATCGGGTGTCAGCCTTTTGCCCGTGTCGCCTTTCGAACGAGCCAAGTGATTGCCGGGGTTCGCCATTGCCCCTTGAAGTCGCTGAATCTCTTTCATTCGATCGCCCGCGTTCAGACCGGCCATGCCCTTCATCATCGCGCTCATGCCGTCGAACTGTTTCACTAAATCATTGACCTCTTGGGGTTCAACGCCCGCACCCGTGGCAATCCGTCGGCGGCGTGACTGATCAATCACCCTGGCTGGATTTCGCCGCTCCGCTGGTGTCATCGAATCAATCACACCAAACAATCGCTGCATGTCTTTTTCCAGATCGTTACCGCCCAGCATCTCCTTCATTCCACCCATGCCGGGAATCATCCCGAGCACTTTGCCCAGTGGCCCGAGTCGGCGGGTTTGCAGGAGCATTTTCTTGAAGTCTTCGAGCGTAAATTCTCCAGCACGGAGGCGTTCTTCCTGCTCTTTCATCTCCTCCTGATTAAACTTCCGCTGCGCATCTTCAACGAGCGTGAGCACATCGCCCATGCCCAGAATCCGCCCGGCCATGCGGTCCGGATGAAAATCCTCGAGAGCCTCTATCTGCTCACCGGTGCCAATAAATTTGATCGGCACTCCCGTCACGCTCTTGACTGAAATGGCCGCACCGCCACGGGCATCGCCGTCGAGTTTTGTCATGATCACGCCGTTGAGTTCAAGGGCATCATTAAATGCCTTTGCACTTTTTACGGCGTCTTGGCCTGTCATCGCATCGACGACTAAATAAACCTGATCGGGCCCCACCGTGCGGTCTATCCGCGACAGCTCCTGCATCAGCGCTTCGTCGATCGAGAGCCGGCCAGCCGTATCCAGAATGACAACCGCTATGCCCTCTTTCTTGGCTCGAGCAACGCCGGCGCTGCAGACGGCTACTGGGTCTTTCGCACCATCGGTAACGCTGGAATCTGGGGTGTGCACAGGCACTGCAAGCTGCTTACCCAATACCACGAGTTGCTCAATAGCAGCAGGACGCTGCAGGTCAGCTGCCACCAAGAGCACGCTGCGGCCCTGTTCCTTGATTTTGAGTGCGAGCTTTGCGCACGAGGTTGTCTTGCCTGAACCCTGCAAGCCGCAAAGCATAAAAATCGTTGTCTTGCCAGTTTCTAAGTGGAGCGAGTGATCGACTGGCCCCATCAAGCTGACAAGTTCTTTGTGCACGATCCCCACGAGTTGCTGGGCGGGGTCCAGCGAATCCAGCACCTTCGCTCCGACGGCATCGGTTACGACCCGGTCCAGAAACTGGTTGGCGACGTCGTACGCGACATCAGCCTCAAGCAGGGCTGTGCGCACCCCCTCAAGTCCCTCGCGCATATTCGATTCCGTCAGCCTGCCGCGGCCTCGCAAAGCGCCTAGGGCCGAGGAGAGAGAGGCTGTTAACGATTCAAACATGGCGACTCCGGCAGGGGGGAAAAGCCGGCAGTATACGCAAAATAAATCGTCACACAGGCCAGGCCAAAAGGCACCGCCTGCCCCCTCGGTGACGAGCCGCTCGAATCGAGAGCAGACACACAACGTGCTGCATGCCCGACGCGTGGCCGGCAAGAGCGGCACATCACCGAAGAGGCAAACCGGCGATCAGCCGCAATGACTCAGCTAAAAGTTCCAGTCTCACTGACGACCACTGGGGCTGATCCAGGCGACGAAAGACTAGCGCCGCCTTCTTCACAGCACGGCGAGACGGCCGGTCCACAGGCCGGTCCACAGGCCGGGGCCATCGGAGCACTGCAGGGAGCCGCCGGGGCACCCGACGAGCAGGGCGAGCGAAATTCCATAAATGACGGCCGACGGCAATTGCTAGCGCCGCCAAAACAACTACTGCATCCCGGGGCTGCCACGAAGCTGCCCAGTATAATTGCCAGACACACGGTACGCGACATGTTCGATTCTCCAAACACTTTCTGGTCGTGAGCCGACCCAACGATCTGATGCGTCATCCGTGACAACGCTATAAAACCGTACCTCACGATTGTGCGCCGTGCGGAGCAGCCTCAGGGATTTTTTCAAGCGGTGTCACAACAACGGTACGGACGCGTTCGATAAGCGGCAGGATCAAGCCCTTTAATCAGTATTCTCACTGCGGCCCGAATTCGCAGTCCTGCCCGTCAATGGGCGGGGGTGTCACGCGGGGCCGAGGGAGCGGGCAGATGCCGGATGCAAAAGTCCAAAGATCAAACGCCCGACGCCTGCTCGCAGCCTTCGCATATCGCGTTATACTTGCCTCAATGAATAGAAATAGGCCTACGCCACGAGACAATACGCCTGCGACCGTTTCAGCCGCCGACCGCTACAGCCAATCGCTTTTGATGCGCGCCTGCCGACGCGAACCAGTGGAGCGCACGCCCGTCTGGCTGATGCGACAGGCTGGCCGCTACCTGCCTGAATACCGCAGCGTGCGGGAGAAGGTCGCCTTCATGGAACTCTGCAAAAATCCGCGTCTCTCGGCAGAAGTCATGATCGCGACAGTCAGTCGGCTGGGCGTCGACGCGGCCATCATTTTTAGCGACCTGCTGCCGATTCTTGAGCCCATGGGAATGGATTTGGAGTTCACAGCTGGCGAAGGGCCTGTTATCCACAACCCACTCCGTCAGGTCGCGGACGTCAACCGCCTGCGCGAGCTCAACGATCTTGATTCTCTCGGCTTTGTCATGGACTGCGTGCGGGCCACGCGGGCCGGACTGCCTGACTCAATCCCCTTGATCGGGTTTGCCGGGGCTCCGTTCACGCTGGCCAGTTACTGCATTGAAGGCGGCACAAGCCGCGCGTGGCTGCACACAAAGTCGCTGATGTATAGCCATGAATCGGCCTGGCACGACTTAATGGATAGGCTGGCCCGTGCCGTCAGCCGCTATCTTGTCGCACAGATTCTTTCCGGGGCGCAGATTGTGCAGCTCTTTGACAGTTGGGTGGGGTGTCTCTCGCCGGCTGATTACCGTCGCTATGTTTTGCCACACAGTCGCACGGCCTTAGCGGAGGCAGCCAGACTGGCGCCGACGATCCACTTTGCCACTGGAAATCCAACGCTCTTGCCGCTGTTAAGAGAAGCGGGTGGGTCGGTAATCGGCATTGATTGGCGCATCGATTTGGGCGACGCATGGCAGGCCGTCGGTTACGACCGGGCGATCCAAGGTAACCTTGACCCAGCAATTTTGCTCACCGATCGCGACACTGTCCGCAAACGCACGCAGGAAGTGCTTGCGCAGGCTGCCGGTCGTCCGGGCCACATCTTCAATCTCGGCCACGGCGTGCTACCACAGACTCCGGTCGAGAACGTGCTGGAATTGATTGCCACCGTTAAGGGCCAGTAAGAGGATACCGCCGGGCAGGGGGTCTACCGACGGCGTGGCCAACACAAAACATTGGGGCTTCGGAAAGCAAAATCGTCAAAGAATTGGTTTCCAGAACGCGTTTCAAGCGAACCCCTCACGCAAGAGCCCCCCGCGGTGTACAACAGCGTGTTGCGCGCTAACGAACGTTGACAGCATTTTTGCAGCGTCACTCCAAACTCACCCCGTGGATATTTGCAGCATGACGAGTCTTGAAAAGCGACTATTTCACCTGTTTGATCGCTCCGACATCAAAAAAGCTCGCTTGATCGACTCGGTGAAGATTTCCTGCCCTCGCGTCGGGCAGGTTCTTGCCATTTTGAACGACGATAGTGGCCCGCAGGAAGTGTTACTGGAACTCACGGCTGGCCGTCGCGGCGGCATGACGCTCGAAAGCCGCTCTTCCAGCCGCTTAGGCCGAATAGGCAAACCCTGCGCCCTGTTGGCCGCGGTGATACTGGAGGTCGATCGTAGAGAAATTTTTTCCGGACTCCACGATTACACCCCCGTTGTGCTCACGATGATCGCAGCCGACCCTGATGAGGACGGCGACGCAAGCGAGGACACCACCCCAACAGGCTCTGACGATGACGCTGTTCAAGACGATGGCGACGGTGAGCAGAACTCCAACGATGCTGATGCTGCCTCTGCTTTTCGGGGAGCCCTGTCAATCGCAGCCCAACTGACAGTCGCCTCGCGGAGCGTGACCGCACGCGGAAGGCAATCGCATAGTGCCGTCGCCAAACGCAGTTCGTCTCGGTTACCCGTCTGGGCAGCCGATCTGGAAGAACGGCGGCGGCTCGTCGAGCCCACTGTGCGGACCAGTTCATTAACGATTGCCGACGGCCGTCGCTCCCTCGGCATGCTCGTCTTTGTGCTCGATGTGACAGCCTCGTCTGATGCCCATGCGGCCGTCTTAATTCCCTGTCGGATGCAACTCGACGTGGCTGGAAATACGACCGGCAAACCGCGGCCAGTGGTGTTTGGACCAACCGATGTGGAATACGACCAACTCGATGCGCAGGAGCGTGCGATTTTTTCGCAGCTTGTCGGCGAAACCGCCTCGGCTGAATCGGCGGAACGCCGCACAATCGCCCGAATCACGATCCACCCGCAGTCAGCCCCGACGCATCTCGCGACGCTCTGCGAAACCGGTCGTTTGGTCGTACAGCCAGAGCCCAGACGCGCGCCGGAAACCGTCCTCCCGCTGACATGGGATAGTGGACGTCCTTGGGAGTTTGCTTTTGTCTTAGAACCAGATGATGACTCCAGCGTCCGCGCAGAGACCGTCAAAGACATGACCGAGGGGCAGGCCCTGCCACGGCCGGGCAAGGCCACGCTGCGAGGCATGCTTGTGCGGGGTAGTCAGCGGAAAGATCTGAGAGAACCCCGCGCTATTTTGCGATCGGGGCTCGTTGTCTTTGCCGACCGAATCGCCCGCTTGGCCGTGCCAGAATCCAATCGCCTCGCAAGTGCCACAGGCTGGATTGAACAGTTTGAACGGCGTGGGCCGATCGAGCTTTCGGGGTCCCAGACCGACGGCCTCATCGAGCGATTGGCCTCGCTGGCCGATGTGCCGCGACTGGAACTGCCAGGCTGGACTGGCTGGCGAGTCGAATCTGGAGCACCTCGGCCGATTCTGGTGCTCGACGATTCTCCAGCTATTTCCAGTGATGGACTCGACGACAACGCTCCTGCTGGAATGATCGATCCTGATGATCCTGATGCGTTTGGCGATGCGCGGCCGCGCCGTAGCACGAAGCGAAAGTCTGTCTCACGAGTGCAATTGGCGGGCCACATTTGGTTTGACTACGGCGGCATCCAGATCACTGCCGACGATCCTGCCGGTGGTGCAGCCGATGCCACTCGCCGCATTTTTGTGCGGCGTGATCGCGCGGCTGAACGCGAGGCACTTTCGATGCTGCCTCGTTACGGCGCCGTGGTTCCTCGCAGCAGTGACCTCGGCGAAGAACCCGCCACTCATCATGTGGAAATCCCGCGGGCTCGTCTGGATGCTTCCGTTTCGCAGTTAGCAGCCTTGGGGTGGGCGGTGGAAGTGGCGGGGCGTCGCTACCGTCCAGCTGGCAGCGTTGCTTGGAACGTTACCAGCGGAATTGACTGGTTTGAACTCACTGGTTCAGTCGATTTTGGCGGAGTTTCGGCGGAGATGCCGGCCTTACTCGAGGCGCTTGCCCGCGGCGAACGGTCCGTTGAGCTTTCCGACGGATCGCTGGGTATCCTGCCGGAAACATTGGCAGCCCAGTTTGAGCCGCTCTTAGCGCTCGCCCAAAAGCATGATGGTCGCCTACGGTACGGCCGCATTCAGGTGGCGCTGCTCGACGCACTTTTGGCTGGCCAACCGCAGTCGCATGTTGATGAGGCCTTTGAAAAGATTCGGGAAGAGTTAGCCCGTGGCGAACGGCCTGAGGCCGAAGATGAGCCAGATGGATTTATTGGCACGCTTAGGCACTACCAGCGAGAAGGGCTGGGATGGCTGGGATTCCTCGAGCGGATGGGCCTCGGCGGATGCTTGGCCGACGACATGGGGCTGGGCAAGACGATTCAGGTTTTGGCAATGCTCGTGCGGCGGGCGTCAGTCACGCGGGATGGCGGCGTGCTCCATCGGCCAACGCTAGTTGTCGTGCCCAAGAGCTTGATCTTTAACTGGATGGAGGAGGCAAAAAAGTTTGCGCCAGGCTTGCGCGTTCTCAACCATACGGGTAATCTCCGCGCTGGTGAGTCGCAGTCGTTGGCCGATTCGGATCTTGTGCTCACCACGTACGGAACCCTACGTCGCGATATTTTACGGCATCGTGAAATTGAGTTTGATTACGTCATTCTTGACGAAGCACAGTCGATTAAAAATGCCAGTAGCCAAGCGGCTAAGGCCTGCCGCTTGCTGCGTGCCCGCCATCGGCTGGCCATGACGGGAACGCCTGTCGAGAATCATATTGGTGAATTATGGAGCATCTTCGAGTTCTTGAATCCGGGCCAACTGGGAAGTGCCTCGCGGCTTAAAAAGTTTCTTGTGGGTGGACGCAGTTCATCCGATGTGGTGGCTCGCGCTGTGCGGCCCTATCTGCTTCGACGTACCAAGTCGCAGGTGCTTTCGGATCTGCCTGAGAAGACAGAGCAGACGATCTTTTGCGAGATGGGTGAGTCGCAGCGCAAAGCCTACGATGAATTGCGAGATCACTACCGACAGGAGCTTTCCGGAAGAATTGGCCGGATGGGGGTCGGGCGGTCACGGATCGCTGTGCTGGAAGCCCTCCTACGACTGCGGCAAACGGCCTGCCATCCTGGCTTGGTCGATCCATCTCGAATTGACGAAATGGGTGCCAAACTCGAAACTCTGTTGGCGCAGCTTGGCGAGGTGATCGATGAAGGCCACAAGGTGCTGGTCTTCAGTCAGTTCACCAGCTTTCTAGCCATTCTTCGCCGGCATCTGGAGGCCCGCGGGATGCCCTACGAATACCTCGATGGCAAAACAACCGACCGCCAGGCTCGCGTCACGCACTTTCAAGAGGATCCAGAGTGCAAGCTCTTTCTTGTGAGTTTAAAAGCGGGCGGCCAAGGCCTTAATCTGACGGCAGCAGACTATATTTACATTCTCGATCCGTGGTGGAATCCTGCCGTTGAAGCGCAGGCCGTCGATCGTGCCCACCGCATCGGCCAGACGCGTCGTGTCTTCGCCTATCGACTCATCGCTCGCGATACGGTCGAGGAAAAAATCCTTGCCCTCCAAGACCGCAAGCGAGAGTTAGCCGAGTCGATCGTGCGGGCCGATGAAACAATGATCGCTAGTCTGACGGCCGAAGATGTCGAATTACTGCTTTCCTAAGCTGCTTATGCCCCTCTCCGGCACAAAGAACCTGCGAGCCAAAATGGCCCTGCTCACGGAATTCTAACGCGTAGGGCCGATGCGCGACTGCCACCCACAGCGTACACTTTACGACGGTTAGGTAGTCCCCCGATTACCTGTTTGGATCGCCATTTGCCCGACTCGTGCACGATTTGGAGAGCGACTCTCGCTTGCATACGATGACTCTCACAACTCTCTCGCCTGCCTCACCTTTTTTTAGTGCCACCGTGAAGCAACAGCCTGTAAAACTTCCGACGATCCCAGTGCTGGCCTCCGGCCACCATATTCTGGTTGTCGACGACGAAGAAGATTTGCTAGAACTGGTGCGATACAAGCTCACGACAGAAGGCTACACCGTCAGTTGCGTTGCCAGTGGAGAAGACGCCTTGAAGGCGGTTCGCAAAACGGCTCCTGATCTGATCGTGCTGGACTTGATGCTGCCGGCAGTCGATGGCCTTGAAGTCTGCCGACGGCTCAAGGGCGATTCCAAAACTCGCGA
>QWQJ01000010.1 GCA_003670865.1 Planctomycetota bacterium
ATCATCTGCCCCTCGTCGCGTGCTGGCCCCAAGGCATCTCCCGTCCCGGACGAAAGATCTCCGAATTGGACAGCTTCATCGATTTCACGCCGACCGCTGGCCGTGCGGCGATCCCGATTTGGATATACAAGGATACGGACAAAGGACCGACAAAGAGTTTCATAGAACAACTGGGCGAGCAAAATCATTTTTTTTAGCTCGCTGGGCCTTCCACAAAAGAATCAGCACGTATCTGGGCCTGACGTAGAGAGCCGAAAGGAAAGTCATCCGTAATGGTACGCTTCTTGCTCGCTCTGATCGCGGCCCTGTCACTTAGCATGAACTCCCTGCGACATGCCCCCGCTGAAGAACAGCGGCCCACCCGACCACCCAATGTCATTGTGATTCTCATTGATGACATGGGCCTGACCGACCTGTCCTGCTACGGCAGTCGCTTCTACGAAAGCCCCAACATCGACCAGCTCGCCAAGGATGGTGTGCGTTTCACCCATGGCTTCTCCGCCTGCACCGTCTGCTCCCCCACCCGTGCGGCCCTGCTGACCGGCAAATACCCCGCCCGACTGCGCATCACCGACTGGATCGCAGGCCACCAGTCGCCTGCCGCCAAGCTCAAGATTCCGGAGTGGCAAAAATTCTTACCGTTCGAGGAGATCACGCTGGCCGAGCAACTT
Source organism: Planctomycetota bacterium (assembly GCA_003670865.1). Lineage (GTDB taxonomy): Bacteria > Planctomycetota > Planctomycetia > Pirellulales > UBA1268 > BAIKAL-G1-2R. The sequence goes on from QWQJ01000010.1 coordinate 672, forward strand.
AAGGCGGCCGGCTATGCCACCGCTAGCATCGGCAAGTGGCACTTGACGCCCGGCCGCAAGAAAGACGACGAGGCTTACTACCCCGACAAGCATGGCTTCGATGTGAACCTCGGCGGCTACCATCGCGGCCAACCGCCACGCTACGTCTCACCCTACAGCATCCCGACCCTCAAGGACGGGCCGGTAGGCGAATTTCTCACTGACCGCGAGGCCGCCGAGGCGGTAAAGTTCATAGAGGCCAACAAGGATAAGCCTTTCTTCATCTACCTCCCACACTACGCCGTCCACCAGCCCATCGCGGGCAAGCCCGATGTGATTGCGAAATTCAAGTCCAAGAATATCACCAATCCGAAACAGAAGAATGCTACCTATGCGGCGCTCATCGCCACTGTTGACGACGCGCTTGGCACCATCCGCGACGGGCTCAGACGCCTCAACCTCGATCAGAACACCATCATCGTTTTTACATCTGATAACGGCGGCGCTCTGCCCACAACAGACAACTCCCCGCTCCGTGCCGGCAAGGGCTCAGCCTACGAAGGCGGCGTGCGAGTGCCCCTCATCGTCTATTGGCCCGGGGTGACAAAAGCTGGCACGCTCGAGTCGCAGCCCGCGATGAGCATCGACCTCTACCCCACCATCCTTGAGATGACTGGGATCAAGTCGCTGCAGTCGGTTGTCGACGGTGTCAGCCTGGCTCCACTCCTTCAAACTGGCACCAAGCCCGATCGCGACACGCTCTTCTGGCACTACCCGCACTACCACCCAGGAGGCGCCACCCCCTACAGTGCGATCCGAAGCGGCAATTTCCGCCTCATCCATTTCTACGAGGACAGGCATGACGAACTCTACGACCTCGCCACCGACGTCGGCGAAAAAAACAACCTCGCCAAGACCCAGCCCGAACGCGTTACGAGCATGCGGACACGCCTCTTTGCCTGGCTTAAGTCTGTCGATGCCCAGTTACCGACGCCGAATCGCAATGACAACGCGGTGGGCGAAAAATAGGGTGTCGGCAAGGCAAAAACCCATGCCCAGCCAACGCCCAGCCTTATCGGCTACGGGGTTTCGGCAGACGGGGAATAATGGCAGGCAACCTGCCTCGCGTGGAGGGCATTGGCGAGGGCATCCTCGACCGTGGCCGCCGAGGCGGTGAGATGCCCCATCTTACGGCCAACGCGTGGCTCAGACTTGCCATAGAGCAAAAGACGCACGCCGGGAACGCAAATCGCTAAAGGCCAGTTGGGTTCTCCATGCTCCCAGCACTCTCCCAGTAGATTCACCATCGCTGCGGGCATGAGTTGCCGCGGAGATCCCAGAGGCAGGCCGCAGATGGTCCGCACCTGTTGTTCAAACTGTGATGTTTCGCAGGCGTCTATTGTGAGGTGTCCTGAATTGTGGGGCCGAGGCGCTATCTCGTTGACCAGCACCTGCCCGTCTGGCGTTACAAAAAACTCAACACAGGCCACGCCCACCACGCTGAGCGCCGTGAGAATCTTTGCAGTCGTCGCTCGTGCGGCAGCCAGAATACGTGGCGACAAGTTTGTCGGGGCACTGGCAGTGTCGAGGATGTGATGGCGGTGGATATTGAGGGAAGGTTCATACACGGCGATCTCGCCGGTTTCGCTGCGGGCCGCCACCACCGAAATCTCCACATCAAAATCAATCCACGCTTCCAGTACCAACTCTTTGGGCCCCAGCGCATCCCACGCAGCGTCAATCGCCTGAGAGCCGCTACCCGATTCGATCCTTTTTTGCCCCTTGCCGTCGTAGCCACTCGCAGCCGTCTTGAGAATAGCCGGTAGCCCAATCGCAGCCACCGCCGCATGCAGGTCTGCCCGCGAGCAGACAACTCTGTGCGGCGCGCAGGCAAAGCCATGCTGCACGAGAAACGCCTTTTCGCGGCTACGGTCTTGCGTGGTGTAGAGCACTTCTGGCGATGGATAGACCGGCACACACTCGGCGATGGCCCTCGCAGCCGCCACGGGAATATTTTCAAACTCAAAGGTCACCACATCGAGCGTGCGAGCGATGTCCATCAGCCACTCGTGATTGTCGTAGGCCCCGACATGCACACGGTCACAGTGGTGGGCCGCTGGACAATCGGCGACGTCGGAGATGGCCTCGACGCGGTAGCCCATGCGTTTGGCCGCCATGGCAAACATGGCTCCGAGCTGCCCGCCGCCAAGTACCCCTAATGTTTTTCCCGGAGGAATCATTTTTCCGACATCCGAGCAGACCACTCAGCAGGTTCGCCATGGAGGCCCTCGCGGAGCACGCGGGCGGTCTGTTCGGCTCGGTAAGCCAGAAGTTTTTCGCGCAGGTCCGTGTCTGTCAAAGCCAGGATTCCAATGGCTAAGAGCGCGGCGTTGGCGGCACCGGCCTGACCGATCGCCAGCGTGCCCACCGGAATGCCCGCCGGCATCTGCACGATCGAAAGCAGAGAGTCAACGCCCCGCAGTATCGCCGATTCCACCGGCACTCCCAGCACAGGCAGATGTGTCTGTGCGGCGATCATGCCGGGCAGGTGAGCGGCCCCTCCGGCTCCCGCAATGATCACTTTCAATCCCCGCTCGGCAGCCGTCTTGGCGTAGGTCGTGAGTGTGTCGGGCGTGCGATGAGCGGAAACCACCGCAGACTCATGGCCGACTCCAAACTGTTCGAGAATCTGCGCCGTGCGTTCAAGCGTGCCCCAGTCGGAGCGACTCCCCATCACAATGCCAACCTGAATGGCGATCGGCAGTTTCACCGTCGAGGCTGCCTTGTTGGTCGCGGTATGGGGCTTGTCGATGGGTGGCGTGGACATAGGGACAACAGTTGCCGTTGGGGGCGGTTAAGGCCTCCTATCTTGCTATTGTTGGCCTACCGTTGCAACCTGTCGCTATGCCTCGCCCACTGCCCGATACCCTTTTAATAGAGTGGCCCGAATCGCAGTCGGAGCCAAGTCCCCTCACAGAGCAAGCGATCGACCGCGCCGTGGCCGTCTTGCGAGCAGAAGGGCTGGTGGCGATCCCGACCGAAACCGTGTATGGATTAGCGGCCGACGCGCTGTCGGGGCCAGCGGTTGAAAAAATATTCCGCGCTAAGCGGCGGCCCGCTACCAATCCGCTGATCGTGCATGTGGCCGATCTGGCAATGGCTCGCGGCCTGACCGCTGGCTGGCCGTTAGCGGCAGAACAAATTGCCACGCACCTGTGGCCTGGGCCGGTCACCATCATTGTGCCCAGGGGGCCTGCTTTGCCCGATCAAGTTTTGGCGGGTGGGCCAACGGTGGCGCTACGATGTCCAGACCATCGGCTGACCCGCCGGCTGATCAAAAAGCTGGGCAGACCGCTGGCCGCACCGAGTGCCAATCGCTCAGAGTCTGTTTCGCCAACATCGGCTCAGCATGTGCTGGCCAGCTTGGGGAATCGAATCGATCTGATTTTGGATGGAGGGGCGTGTGCCTGTGGCATTGAGTCGACCGTCGTTGATTGCACAACCGATCCGCCACAAATTTTGCGGCCCGGTCCGCTGGGTCGTGAGGCGCTTGAAGAAGTGCTCGGGCGGCCGGTCAAAGTGTCGGGCGAGTTCGATCCGGGCAATGCAGTCAAGGGCAGGGCAGGGGAGAAAAGTGCAACGGCCCGGTCGCCGGGGCAGCACTCACGGCATTACGCAACCAAGACACCGCTGGAGCTGTCGGCCGATTCGGCCGGTCGTGTGGCAGGGCTTTTACAGGCGGGCCAGCGGGTTGGCTGGCTGTCGACAGACTCCGATTCGGTGAGCACGCGATTGCTGGCAGCGTCACACAATCTGGTGGTCGTGCCGATGCCCCTTGAGCCGGTGTTCTTTGCCAGGCAACTCTATGCGATGCTTCATGCCTTGGACCAACGCGGGTTGGATGTGATCGTGGTCGACACGCCGCCACTCACAGAGGCCTGGCGAGCAATCCATGATCGATTGTCGCGGGCTGCATGTACAGCAATTTCATAGACGAAGATAAACGGAGTCAAAAATGAACAGCGATCAGGGTGGTTTACCAGTGCGGGTTTCTGCGGTCGGCCGTCTGGACGTGCCACCCTGTGCGATGCCTTCGCGGTTTCGCACAGACATTGCCTATTTTAGTAGCCCCGCTGGCCCGGGAGAGCAGCGGTTGCCGGCTGGCGAATACCGGATTGACTCAGCTAGCGTGAGCGACTGGGTTGAATCAGGAGTGCTGACGCTGGTCTCGCCGCTGGATGCCACTCATGCGGCCGACGTGGAGATCACAGAAGACCAAGAGCGATTTGTCCACTGGCTACGCGACCACTCGATCGACCGCGTGCGCATCGATTGAAGGGGCAGAACCACATGGCTGCCCCTTCGACCGCGTGCGAATCGATTGAAGGGGCAGAACCACATGGCTGCC